>NZ_LIRL01000364.1:333-12967 GCF_001419795.1 Streptomyces niveiscabiei | reverse complement strand
GGTAGCAGACGTCCGCCGGCCGGGGTGGCCGGCGGACGTCTGCTACCTGAGAGGGACGGGTACGGGGCCCCTACCTGAGAGCTACGGGTACGGCCCCCTACCTGAGAGGGACGGGACTTGAGGGGTACGGGTATGTCAGCCCCGTACCCCTGCGGAGCCACCCTCAGCCGTACATCCTGCGCATCGCGAACTCCACCATCTGCTCGACCGCCTTCGCGTCGAACACCATCCGGTGCTCGCCCTCCATGTCGAGGACGAAGCCGTACCCCGTGGGGAGCAGGTCGATGACCTCGGCACCGGTGATGACGAAGTACTTGGACTCCTTGCCGGCGTAGCGGCGCAGCTCCTTGAGCGAGCTGAACATGGGGATGACCGGCTGCTGGGTGTTGTGCAGGGCGAGGAAGCCGGGGGTGTCCCCGCGCGGGCAGTACACCTTCGACGTCGCGAAGATCTGCTGGAAGTCCTCGGCGGCCATCTGCCCCGTGGTGAACGCCCGCACCGCGTCGGACAGCGACGGAGGCGACGGTTCCGGATAGAGGGGCGGCTGCTGACCGTACCCACCGACCCCACCGGGCTGCTGCGGCGGCGCGTACTGCTGCTGGGCGGCACCCTCACCCATGGGCTGGCCGTATCCGTACATGCCTCCAGCCTATCGAGAGTCGGGGGAGGGCTGGGGCGCGGGCGGGTGTGCGAGGGCGAGCGGGCACTGCCCATCAGGCCACAGACGGGTCATCCGGCAGTGTTGCGGGCGAGTGCCACAAGACCGGCAAACGCTTCACCGGTCAGCGCAAGGTGAGGCCCCTTCGGAAACTTGCTGTCACGGACCAGGATCACCCCCGTCGTCAGCGCGTAACCGGGGGACCACTCTATGCACTGCCCCCCTTCGGGCCCGCTGAACGACGACTTGACCCACTGGGCCTGTGTCGGGTCAATGCCATCACTCATCTTGTGCGCTCCTCGAACATGTGCAGGATGTGGGCAACCGATGCGTCAGGGGACAACGCATCGGCCCTCAACCGATCGTATGTCTCCAACGCGTTGGCCACGGTGGCCGCATCCTCGTACAGACGCCCTCCTGGCTGGCCTTCTGCGTGCAGGACGGTGGGCGAGTCGTTGAAGGCCAGCATCGTAAAAGCTGAGCCGGTAGCAGGCGCACCCGCCACGAAAGGAAGAACTTGCAGGGTGACATGAGGTGACTGCGCTTCCAGAAGAAGCCGTTCAAGTTGCCGCGTCATGACCCCCGGACCGCCGACTTGTGTCCAAAGGCAGGCTTCGTGCAGGACGACCCACAACAGCGGAGGGGCTTCCCGCTCCATCACGTCGTGGCGCTGTATGCGCGTAGTGACCTTGCCCTCGATGGTGGCTGCGCTTCTGCGAGGGCTGTCCGCCCGGAATGTTGCCCTCGCGTACTCCTCCGTCTGCAACATGCCCATGATGAATGTTGTCGAGTAGTCGAAGATCCGACTCGCACGCCGTTCAAGTTGCAGATAGGGCGCGAACCAGGATGGTGCCCCGCCCTCAAGGACACGTTGAAGCTGCCGAACGAACAGCGTGCCCGTACCGAAGGTGCGGTCACACCCCTCCGCGAACTTCTCTGCCGCGACAATCGTGCCCGACTCCACCTTGCTCACATAGCTCTCTGAGTAGCCCGTGGCGCCACCTAGCCCCCGCTGAGTGATCCGGCGTGCTGTGCGGACTTGCTTCACGTCCAAGCCGAAGCTCTCTAACGGATTCAAGTTCTTCCGAGGTGTGTCAGTGCCCACGCCCGTGACCTCCCATGATGGCTCTCTGATCAAGTGCGGCTCGCAGGAACGAACTTGAATAATGCCGTTCAAGTCTCCATAGGATAGGGCGCTTGTGCTCCCCTGGACCCTCAGAAAGCAAACAGGCCAGGGGTTTGGAACCGTGAGCGATCAGAGAGTGCCTCCCCCTGCCTGTGGCGGGGCGGAGTTGCACAAGCAGCGGTTGCACCGCCCCGGTAGTGAAACCACTACGGAAAGGAGCGGCCGTGTCCGGCAGGACCCTGTCTGCGGCGCAGAACCCCCCACCCGTTCCGGCTGTGGGCACGATCATGATCGACGAGCACGACCGCATCGGAGAGTTCCTCGGCGAGGAGCACGGTCAGTGGTGGTTGCGGCCCCTCAAGGGCGGCACCGAGTGGACGGTGAAGCCCGGCGAGGCCGAGCCGGCGCCCTCGGGCTGGGGGCTCCGCGCGAAAGTCGCCCTCGTGAACGAACGGACCGCGCGACGAGGTGAGCTGACGTGACGTCTCAACTTCCCTCCCCGGTCGGGTACTTGTGCTCGGTGCGTGCTGAGGGTCGCGTGCAGGGCACTGGCCGCGCGGCGGGATACGTCTTCGACGCCTTCCAGACGATCTCACCGGTCCTCGCGCTGCGATGGCTTCACCATCAGGCCCTGTACCTCGCCCGTCAGGTGGCTCCCGACGTGTACGCACTGGACTGGGCTCCCCCGGGGGCGTTCCACGCGCGTGTGTCCGACTGCGACCCCGCCGGCGAACTCCGGGCCTGGGCCGCGTATTTCGTACCGCACGGTGAGGCCCAACGGCATCTGAGGGAAGGGAACCCGCTCACGGCCGTTGTGGACGACGCGGACGCGCAGTGCCGGTTCCTGCTGTCCGCGCTGCCGATACGTGCACGGGTAGGCGATCTCCGTCCCGAGCCCCCGCCCTGGTCGCCTGAGTCGTGCCGACGGCGATACGACTCTTCCCCTTCCGACCAGGGCGGGCCGAAACACCGAAGGAGACGCGGTGCCCCGTCGTACACCTGAGGAAGTCCGCGCGGCGGAAGCCAAGTTCACCGAGCAACGCGAATCGGTGATCGAGCGCTACCGGAACGGGGAGTCCGCTGCCTCGCTGTCCCGCAAGTTCCGGGTAAGCCCGGCATGGGTCGCCGGACAGATGGAGGCGTGGGGTGTTGAGGTCCGGGACTCGGGGGCTGCCGGACGCGCGAGCGGTACCCGGAGCCGCCCCTTCTGAAGACGCCGCTCCCTGCCCCATGAACGTGCGCTCTGGGGCAGGGGGCGGGAACCAACCCCGATCGGCTTTCTGCATGGCGGCTGACGGCCGACCGGGGCCACACATCAAGTACACAAGGAGAACGAGCCCATGGGCAAGATGATCACGCTGGAAGCGGTTCCCCGGCACCTCCCCCCGGACGTCCCGGACGAGGGCGACGGTTCGGCCCTCTTCGACCACGAGTGAAGGCGGGAGTCAACGGTATGGCTCACTCGGACGTCAGCATGTCCACCCCGCCCCGGCGCAGGATCGGCGCCGTCGTCGTGGTCCTGGACCAGGCCGAGCGCGTACTTCTGGTGCAGCCCACCTACAAGTCGGGAACGTGGCAGCTCCCCGGCGGGAGCGCTCAGGCGGGGGAGGCACCGGCGGATGCGGCGGCGCGTGAACTCGCCGAAGAAACCGGCCTGATCCGCGAGATCACCCACGCCCTCGTCATCGACTACATGCCCGCGCGGGCCGAGACCGCCGAGGGATACAACATCGTCGCGGACGGGAGGACGGCGACCCCCGAAGAGGTTGACGCCGTGGCTGTGCCCGCCAGTGCGGCCGACGAGCTGTCGGCGCTCAAGTGGGTGCCCCTGGACGCCCTCGACCTCTACGTGGAGACCTACCAGGAACGCCGTATCCGGGAAGCCGTGACCGCTCTCAAGAACGGTCTCCGCATCCCGATCCTCACGCGCGGCGAACCCGCCGCCTGACCACCGCCATGGACCAAGGCAAGGGAAGGGGAACCATGACCACGCTCATCGAACCGCCCGCTGTACCCTCGCTGCCCGCCATCCAGTCGCTGGAACTGGAGATCACCGGGAAGTGCCAACTCACGTGCACGCATTGCCTCACGGAGTCCAGCCCGCAGGCAACGCACGGCACGATGACCCCCGAGGACTGGCGTGCGGTGATCGTCGACGCCGCCGCGCTCGGCATCGAAACCATTCAGCTCATCGGGGGTGAGCCCACCGTCCACCCCCACTGGCGGGAGTTCGCCGACCTCGCGTTGTCCCTGGGGCGGCGCGTCGAGGTCTTCAGCAACCTGTTCCACGTCAAGCCTGAGTGGTGGGAGCTGTTCACCCGCGCCGATGTGCGGCTCGGGACGAGTTACTACAGCGACGAGCCGGAGGAGCACGACAGGATCACGGGCCGTAAGGGCAGTTACCTGCGGACCCGGGCCAACATCGAGAGGGCTCTGAGCCTCGGTGTCCGCCTCCGGGTCGGGATGGTGGCCGTACTGCCGGGACAGCGGATCGACGAGGGCCGCGCCGAGCTGGAGTCCATGGGCGTGAAGCAGATCAACTCGGACCGGGCGCGTGCCGTGGGCCGCGCCGCACTCCCTGGCGCCGCACCGGAGCTGGACGAGATGTGCGGCAGGTGCACCCGGGGACGTGCGGCCGTTCTGCCGGACGGGAACCTCGCCGGGTGCGTACTCGCGCGCGACTTCCCGGTGGGAAACGTCCGCAGGACCCGGCTCGCCGACCTGCTGGGTGGTACGGCGTGGGCGGAACTCTCGGCACGCATCCCCGCACCCCGTGCCGCGTGCCCCCCGAACGACTCGGGTGACTGCGAACCCTCGAACACCGAAGCGTGCGACCCGGCGTACTGACGCGAAAGGCCCGACGACATGGACTGGGAGAGCAAGGCCCGCGCCTTGGCGGACAGGGTGACGGCCCCGGACTCGCGGTGGCTCGCGCCCGTCGCCCGTACCCCCCGTCACAAGCTGGTCCCGCGCTGGTGGGAGACGGACGACGAGGGGCGGTGGGTGCTGTGGGACGGGCCGAGCGACCCGGACGCGTGGGCCGAAGCGGCGTACGCGGACCGCTCGTTGGTCACCCGGGTCGGCCCGCTGCACGCGGACCGGGCGAACCCCGGCGACCGGCCCGACGGGGCGCCCACGTCGTCGGCCACGATGCCCGGCCTGGTCGTCCAGATGCTGCGCCACGGCCGGCTCGGGGACGGACTGTCGGTTCTGGACCTCGGCACCGGGGCGGGCGGACTCGCCGCGTACGCCTGCCACCGGCTCGGGGACCACTGCGTGACCAGCCTGGACGTGGACCCCCACCTGGTCGGCGCGGCGGGGGAACGGCTCGCCGCCATGGGCCACCGTCCGAAGATGATCACCGCGGACGCCACGCGGTGGGTACCGGGCTCGTACGACCGGATCGTGGCCACCGTCGCCCTGCCCCCGGGCCCTGGACTCCGGCCCGTGGTGGGGGCGTTGGAGCCCGGCGGACGTCTGGTGACGACACTCGCGCGCACCTGTCTGCTCGTCACCGGCTGGAAGGAACAGTCCGGAGACGTGGTCGGACGAGTGGAGCGGGACATGGCGGGGTTCATGCTCAGCCGCTCCGGCGACGACTACCCGCCCGGGCTCGGCGCCCTGTTCACCCTCGCCCGCGAGGCGGACGGCGACGTGAGCACGGGGCGCTACCCCGTCGTGGACGTCGCGAACGCGTGGGAACTGCGCTCCATGCTGGAAATCACCGCCCCGGGAACGGAATCCGCCTTCGACACCAGCGAGCGCACACGGACCGCGTACCTCGCACACCCCGACGGCTCATGGGCGCGCGCGTCCGCCGAGTGGACAAACCCCCCGGAAGTCCACCAGGGCGGCCCGCAACGCCTCTGGGACACCCTCGAACGCATCCGCAACCGCCTCAACACCCAAGGCTCACTGCCCCTGCTCGGCGCGAACGTCCGCATCACACCCGACGGCGTGTGCCACCTCGCACGCGGACGCTGGAGCGCAACCGTCGGCGAGCAGTAGCCCCGGTACGGCGGACGCGCCCCGGCGCCGGACCGGTCCGCCCCCTTGTGCGGGGTGCCGCTGCGCTCCGAGCGGTGAGAGCGCCACACCCCGCCCCGCCTGTGTGCCCCGTGGCGCGCGGGCGGGGCTTCTTTCCCTCTCCCACACCCAAGGATGACGTCCGGCGATGCCGCTGCAATGCACTGCCTTCACCCCGGTCCCGCACGGCCAGGGGATGACCGCCGTCATGAGGATGACGGACATACCCGAGGACGAGATCGGGGACATACTCGCGGAGTTCCCGGATTTCTCGCTGTGTGACCTGGGGGAGCACGACGAGGTGACAGGGCACGGCTCTGTGCTGTGGGTTCTCAGCCCCCCGCAGGAGACGGCGCTGTGGGTGCGTTGGGTGCAAGTCGACGGGGGCGTCATACACCGGTTCGAGCTCTTGCCGTTCTGCCTCGCCACGGCCCCCGAGGACTCCCGAGACAGCGACACCGAATGCGCACTGTTCGCCGACCACCCCGTAGATCACAGCTGGGATGTAACCGACCCCTTAAAAAGCGCACTCGCGCGCCTCACCCCCGCCGACTACCGGAGAGTGACCGGACTGGATGACCATGACCGTCCCGAGGACTAGTCGCCCTGGCGCTCGTCCTCGCCGGCCGGATCGGGCTGCCGAACCTGTACGTACGTGCCTTTCCCCCACTCGGTGTAGACCAGTCCGCGCTCCCTGAGCACCCCCACGGCCCGCCGGGCAGTCATACGGGCGACCCCGAAACGCTCGGACAGTTCGGCGTCACTAGGGATGCGGTCTCCCGGCCCGTACGTCCCGTTCTGGATCTCCGCTGCGAGCGCGTCAAGCACCCGTAGGTACGGGGCACGGGGCGTGTACGAGGGCTGCGGTCGCTCGGGCATGGCGAAAGCGTAGACAACGGGTCACCCCATGGCGACTTAGACCAGTAGAACAGTTGTATGGGTAGATGACTTAGAGGAGTTGCTCTATCGTCGTCCCAGAACGAACAGAAACGCCCCGGGCGGACCGGTCCTAAGCGGTCCACCCGGGGCTCGCCAAGACAGCTTTAGGGAGCTGACTGACGTATGCGCGATGTTATCGCCCGTGCCCTCGCCTGGGTGCTCGCCGTCCTCACCCCCCGCCGTCGCCCCGGGCGTCACAGCGCCGAATTCCTGGCGGTGCAGCCGCAGGTCACCGCCACCACTCCAGACGTCACCCCTGCTTCTCCCTGGTCCCGTCCGTGGACGAGTCCTACGAAAGCGGAAGCCGCAGCGATGTTCCGGCAGCAGAACGCGGCCACGCTCGAACTCCACCAACAGCGGGAACGGCTCCACGCGCTCACTCTCGCCACGATGGGCGTCGACTACCCGTACACCTACCCCGGTGCCCCCTTCGGTCCCGAGGTGTTTGCCGCAGCACCCGAGGGGTTTGCCGCAGCAGGGGTGAACGCATGAACCGCGACGCACTGACCAACGAACTTCCCGCCCCCTTCGGTGCCGTGTGCTGCCACTGCGAACGGTGGAGCGCTGCGGCGATCCCCTGCCGCTACATCGAGCGCGCGAGCGGCCCCGGAGTCACCCTCTACGCCTGCCCGGACTGCGTCCTCGTCGTCGGCGTGGGACCCATGGCGGATGACATGATCCACAACACCCCGCCCCCGCACCGACACACGACGTGAAAGGCCGCGACGTCCGGGCCGAGCGCGTCGCCACCAAGATCGAGGACGCCCTCGACAGCTGGCGGCTCCTGTCCTGACGTACGTCGCCCGCTGCTGAACGAGGCCCCAGGCTCACCCCAGCCTGGGGCCTCGCCACACTGTGGGACGGGCACCGCCGGTGACCACTCCCGCCTGTCGGTGCCCAGCAAACCGCCACCCCCGGAAACCGACAGCCGATCGACAGCCCCCGGCCTGGCCCGGGACCGCCCTGCGCTCATAGCGTCTGACTAGGCAGGCAACGGATCGGCGGAGGGACGGCTATGCGGCGACGTGACGACGAGCGCGACCAGCACGCGGGCGAAGGGGTGGACGAGCACGACCGGGGGTTGTCGTACGACCTTCCCGTGCTCGCCCGGCGGCGGATGATCCGGTTGATGGCGGGGGTGGGGCTGGTGCCGGTCGTGGGGTGCAGTGCGGAGGGGGAGGGTGCGCCGGCGGCGTCGGGTTCGTCGGCCTCTTCGGGGAGCCCGGCGTCGAGTGGGGCCGCCGACTCCGCCGAGTGCGCCGTGATCCCCGAGGAGACCGCCGGGCCCTATCCCGGGGACGGGTCGAACGGGGTCAACGTGCTCAAGGAGAGCGGTGTCGTGCGTAGCGACATCACGAAGAGCTTCGGGAACTCGGCGGGCGGTACCGCTGAGGGCGTACCTCTCAAGGTCACCTTGACCGTCGTGGACTCGGCCTCCGGGTGTAGTACCCCCAAGAAGGGCGCGGCCGTCTACATCTGGCAGGCCGACCGGGCCGGGGACTACTCCCTGTACACCGAGGGGGTGACGGACGAGAACTACCTGAGGGGGGTGCAGGAGGCGGATGCGAAGGGGCAGGTCACCTTCACCAGTGTCTTTCCGGGGTGCTACCCGGGGCGCTGGCCGCACATCCACTTCGAGGTGTACGGCTCCCTCGCGGACGCGACCGCGGCGACGGCGATCACGAACACCTCGCAGCTGGCCTTCCCGAAGGACGTCTGCGACACGGTGTACGCGACGGAGGGGTACGCCGGAAGTATCACCAACCTGGCCCGTCTCACTCTGGAGACGGACATGGTCTTCCGGGACGGTCACGAGCAGCAGATGGCGTCCGTGGAGGGGAGTTTGGAGAAGGGGTACACGGCCACGCTGACCGTCGCGGTGTGACCAGTCACAGTTGGCCGGATCGGGGTTGCCACTTATTACCGGCGGGTAGCATCATCGTAGCTACTAGCTGGTACGTGAAACCACCGCGCGAGGAACACAGTGCCTCGCCGATCTCTTGACGGAGCCATCACCATGGGGCACTACAAGTCGAACCTCCGCGACATCGAGTTCAACCTCTTCGAAGTCCTGGGCCGCGACAAGCTGTACGGCACGGGCCTGTTCGAGGAGATGGACGTGGACACCGCGAAGAGTGTCCTGTCGGAGCTGACGCGGCTGTCGGAGAACGAGCTGGCCGAGTCCTTCGCGGACGCCGACCGCAACCCGCCGGTCTTCGACCCCGAGACCAGCACCGCGCCGGTCACGCCGTCCTTCAAGAAGTCGTACAAGGCGTTCATGGACTCCGAGTACTGGCGGCTCGGCCTGCCGGAGGAGATCGGCGGGACGACCGCGCCGCCGTCCCTGATCTGGGCGTACGCGGAGCTGATCCTCGGCGCGAACCCGGCCGTGTGGATGTACTCCTCCGGCCCGGCGTTCGCGCGCATCCTCTTCGAGGAGGGCACCGAGGAGCAGAAGAACTGGGCGCGGATCGCGGTCGAGAAGACCTGGGGCTCCACCATGGTGCTGACCGAGCCGGACGCCGGTTCGGACGTCGGCGCGGGTCGTACCAAGGCGGTACAGCAGGAGGACGGCTCCTGGCACATCGAGGGTGTGAAGCGGTTCATCACCTCGGGTGAGCACGACATGGAGGAGAACATCCTCCACTACGTCCTCGCGCGCCCCGAGGGTGCCGGTCCTGGTACCAAGGGACTGTCCCTGTTCCTGGTCCCCAAGTATCACTTCGACTCCGAGACCGGCGAGCTGGGCGAGCGCAACGGCGTGTACGCCACGAACGTCGAGCACAAGATGGGCCTCAAGGCGTCCAACACCTGCGAGATGACGTTCGGCGACCGCCACCCCGCCAAGGGCTGGCTGATCGGCGACAAGCACGACGGCATCCGCCAGATGTTCCGCATCATCGAGTTCGCCCGCATGATGGTCGGCACGAAGGCGATCTCCACCCTCTCCACCGGCTACCTCAACGCCCTCGAGTACGCCAAGGAGCGCGTGCAGGGCACGGACCTCGCGGCGTTCGGCGACAAGGCCGCGCCGAAGGTCACCGTCACGCACCACCCCGACGTACGGCGCTCGCTCATCACCCAGAAGGCGTACGCCGAGGGTATGAGGGCGCTCGTCCTCTACACCGCCTCCGTCCAGGACGCGATCGCGGTCAAGGAGGCGAACGGCGAGGACGCGAAGGCCGAGCACGCGCTCAACGACCTGCTCCTGCCGATCGTCAAGGGCTACGGGTCGGAGAAGGGGTACGAGCAGCTCGCGCAGTCGCTCCAGACCTTCGGTGGCTCCGGGTTCCTCCAGGAGTACCCGATCGAGCAGTACATCCGGGACGCGAAGATCGACACCCTCTACGAGGGCACGACCGCGATCCAGGGCCAGGACTTCTTCTTCCGCAAGATCGTCCGCAACCAGGGCGCCGCGCTGAACGGCCTCGCCGAGGACATCAAGAAGTTCCTCGCGCTGGGCACGGGCGGCGAGGAACTCTCGGGCGCGCGGGAGCACTTGGCGAAGGCGGCCGTCGAGCTGGAAGCCATCGTCGGGCTGATGCTGACCGACCTCGCGGCGACCGAGCAGGACGTCAAGAACATCTACAAGGTCGGGCTCAACACGACCCGCCTGCTGATGGCGTCGGGTGACGTCGTCGTGGGGTACCTGCTCCTCAAGGGCGCTGCCGTCGCCGCCGAGAAGCTGGAGACGGCCTCCGCGAAGGACAAGCCCTTCTACACCGGCAAGATCGCCGCCGCGAAGTTCTTCGCCGCGAACGTCCTGCCCGGCGTGACGCTGGCCCGCAAGGTCGCCTCCGGCGTGGAGCTGGACCTGATGGAGCTGGACGAGGCGGCGTTCTGAGAGATCGCCGGTCTCGCCAACGGGCTGTGCGCTGACGCCTGTTGAGCTGCGTGTGAGTGGGTTCCGTCCGGGGTCGGGCGGGGCCCACTCGTGCGTTCAGCCGACGGGAGCGGGCGCAGCCCGGATGATCAGCCCTTTTCGGACGTTCTCCGAATCGTGCGCCGGAGCTATGCCTTCCGCCTCCTCCCGCCCTTAGCTTCATGGCTGCACCAAGTTCAGCAAGCGACTCGTCCACCGCTCATGGAACCCACGCGTTCCAGCAGGAGGAAACGTGAAACGCTACTTGGTACTGGCAGCCGGCGCGCTGCTGTTCGCGGCGGGAACCACCTCCGCCGTCGCCGCGCCGACGGACGCGGCAGCGAAGCCGATGCAGGCACCCACCGGCGCGGTGAAGATCGTCAAGGGTGACAGCAGCGCGAGTCCGTCGGTCAAGCACGTGAACTACTGCAACAACTTCGTCAACCACGGCACTTGGTGGGAGGCGGACTGCAACGTCGACTACGGCCGGTCCGGTTCGTACACCCAGTGCTCGGACTTCACCCAGATCTGGGGCCCGCTGGTGGGCGTCGGCTACTGGCACTTCGTCGGCAACTGCTCCGGCCACGGAACGGTACGGAACTGGGGCGTCTACGACGGCTAGACCGTAAGTCGGACCGGCGTTCCGGTCCACGCCCCGCGCCGCGACGCTCGCGGCGCGGGGCGTGGAGCCGTTGCCGCGCCTGCGGATACTTCGTCCGGTTTCATCGCGAAATTACCGTTATTGCATTCAAGTTGCTTGTGCGCAGATACGGTTTTACTGTCACGGTCGACCACTTACTTTGCTTTATGTCTGTGCACGAGAAGAGTTCGCAGTGACCTTTCCACGACGCGCACTGTGTCTGAGCCTGCTGCCCGGCGCGCTCGTCCTGGGCCTGCTGGGAGCAGTTCCCAGCCCCGCCCGAGCCGATGACTCGGCGCCGGAGACCGACCGGGCCGAGGCGGTCCGGCTGTGGGAGACGGGTGGTCCGGGGGTCAAGGAGGCCGCGGAGGCCGCGCTCGTCGGCGGTGACGACGCCGTCCGGACGTTCCTCTCCCAGGCCGCCGACCTGTCGTACTCGGACGACCGGGTAGCCGCCTCCCGGCTCTACAACCTCGGCGGCCCCGCCCTCCGGAAGGCCGTCCGCGACGCGCTCAAGAGCAATGCGCCGGACACGGTCAGGGCGTTCCTCAAGGACGGGTGGCAGGCCCCGCTCCTCCAGGACCAGCGGGTACAGGTCTCGCAGATCATCAACGCGGGCGGCCCCGAGGTCCGGAAGGCCGGCATCGCCGCGCTCGGCAGCGGCTCGCCCGACAAGATCCGGGAGTTCCTCACCACCGGGCAGTACGACCGGCGCCGCCAGGACGAGCGCGTCCAGGTCGCGCAGCTCTTCGACGGGGCCGGCGCGAACGTGGGGGCCGCGGCCCGGATCGCGCTGGACGGCTCGCCGGCGGACGTCCACGCGTTCCTCCAGGTCGGCCGATACGTGGCCCGTGCCCACGACCAGGAACGCGCCACGATCGCCCGGCTGGACGCCCGGGCGGCGAAGTCGGGCAAGGACGCCGCCGCAGCGGCCCGCGCCGCACGGGCCGCGACCACCGTCAAGCAGGCCCGTATCCACGCCGCCGCGGCGCAGAAGGCGGCCAAAGCGGCCGGCGCGGATGTCACCGAGGCGAAGAAGGTCCACGACCTCGCCGTCCGTACCGACGCGGGAAAGCTGGCCGCACGGACCAACGAGGCCATCACCCGCGCCAGGGACCTCAAGGCCCAGGAGGACCAGCGCGCCGCCCGCCGGCAGGCCGCCGTCCGGGAGGCCGAGAACCTCCGGGCCGAGGCGGACGAACTCGCCCGACAGGCCGCCGAACCCGGCACCGACCCGGCGACGATCGCGCCCGAAGGCCGCGCCGTGGCCCTCGCGACCGCGAAGACGGGCCGCCCCCGGAGCCGGTCAGCGGCCCTCGCGGCCCTGTCCGGCAGTGACACCGGCATCGTCGCCTACCTCCGCACCGGCCGCGCGGACGCCGA
>NZ_LIRL01000364.1:0-270 GCF_001419795.1 Streptomyces niveiscabiei | reverse complement strand
GCGCTCACCGGCGCGGGTCCGATCGAGAAGGAGGCCATCGGCAAGGCACTGGACGCCGACACCGCCGACGCGCTGCACCAGTTCCTCACCACCGGCCAGGCTCTCGCACGCACCCAGGACGAACGCGTCCGCGCCGCCCAGCTCTCCGCCGGCCCCGGCCCCGAGCTGCGAGCCGCTGCACGCGTCGCCCTGGACGGCCCCGCCGATCTGCTGCACGCCTTCATCACCACCGGCCAGTCCCAGGCCCGGCGCCAGGACCAGCTCGCCGCC
>NZ_LIRL01000363.1 GCF_001419795.1 Streptomyces niveiscabiei | reverse complement strand
CCCCGGTGACCCCCACCTCCATTCCCCCGATACCCCCGGTCAAGCCCGTGAAGGGCGACACCGGCAACCGGGTCGCGCTGCGCAACTGGCGCATCTCCACGCGCCTGGTGGCCCTGCTGACCCTCCCCGTGGTCGCGGCCACCACGCTCGGCGCGCTGCGTATCAACCAGTCCATGGAGGACATCCAGCAGCTCGACAACATGCGGCTGCTGACCGACATGACGAAGCAGGCGACCGAGCTGTCGATCGCCCTCCAGAACGAGCGCGACCGCACCGCCGGCCCCCTCGCGCACGGCGGCAAGGCGGACGACGCCACCGTCAAGGGCCTGCGCACGACGACGGACCGCTCGCTGGACGCCTTCGTCAACGCGTCCGAGGAGATCGACGCCACCAGCAAGAACGGCAACCTCCAGGGCGTCCGCGACAACCTCGTCGGCCTCGTCGGCGACCTCGGCAACCTGGCCAAGCTGCGCTCCACGGCGTACGCCGCGCAGGGCAACGCGATGCAGACGGTGGAGGGCTACCACCGGCTCATCACCCGGCTCGTCGACCTCTCCCAGGACATGGCCGAGGCCACCTCCAACCCGGAGATGATCCAGCGCACCCGCGCGCTCGCCGCGTTCTCCTCCGCCAAGGAGTACTCGTCGATCCAGCGCGCCGTGCTGACGGCCGCGCTCCCGGCGAACAACAAGACCTTCGGTGACCTCAGCGACAACGACCGCAACTACGGCGAGACCGCGGTCGAGGGCGAGGACTCCGAGCTGGCGATCTTCCGCTCGATCTACGGCGACGAGGGCGCCGAGGAGCTGCTGAAGCCGATCGAGTCGGGCAACGCCACGATCCAGGAGGCCGACCAGTACGCCAACCGCGCCTTCGCCTCCGACTCCGGTCTGGAGTCGCAGGACAAGCGGTCGTACCAGGACTGGCTGGACGCCTCGGGCACCAAGCTCCAGCAGATGAAGAACATCGAGTCCCAGCTCCTGGACGACATGGAGCAGAAGGCCCGCGAGCTGCGCAACGAGACCGAGCGCGACGCGATCATCTCGGGTGTCCTGATCCTGCTGGTGCTCGGTGTCTCGCTGGTCGGCGCGTTCGTCGTCGCCCGGTCGATGATCCGCTCGCTGCGCCGCCTCCAGGAGACGGCCACGAAGGTCGCCCAGGAACGGCTGCCCGAGCTGGTCAAGCAGCTCTCCGAGTCGGACCCGCAGGACGTCGACACCTCCGTCGAGTCGGTCGGTGTGCACTCCCGGGACGAGATCGGCCAGGTGGCCGCGGCCTTCGACGACGTGCACCGCGAGGCCGTCCGGCTCGCCGCCGAGCAGGCCCTGCTGCGGGGCAACGTCAACGCGATGTTCACCAACCTCTCGCGCCGCTCCCAGGGCCTCATCCAGCGTCAGCTCTCGCTCATCTCCGAACTGGAGTCCCGCGAGGCCGACCCGGACCAGTTGTCCTCGCTGTTCAAGCTGGACCACCTCGCGACCCGTATGCGCCGGAACGGCGAGAACCTCCTCGTCCTCGCCGGTGAGGAGCCCGGCCGGCGCTGGACGCGGCCCGTTCCGCTGGTCGACGTGCTGCGTGCCGCCGCGTCCGAGGTGGAGCAGTACGAGCGCATCGAGCTGGCGTCCGTGCCGACGACCGAGGTCGCCGGGCGGGTCGTCAACGACCTCGTGCACCTCCTCGCCGAGCTGCTGGAGAACGCGACGTCGTTCTCCTCCCCGCAGACCAAGGTCAAGGTCACCGGTCACGCGCTGCCCGACGGGCGGGTGCTGATCGAGATCCACGACACCGGTATCGGCCTCTCCCCCGAGGACCTGGCCGCCATCAACGAGCGGCTCGCCTCGCCGCCGACCGTGGACGTGTCGGTGTCCCGGCGCATGGGCCTCTTCGTGGTCGGCCGGCTTTCGCAGCGGCACGGCATCCGCATCCAGCTGCGGCCCTCCGACTCGGGTGGTACGACCGCGCTGGTCATGCTGCCGGTCGACGTCGCGCAGGGCGGCAAGAAGCCGCAGCCCAAGCCCGGTCAGGGCGGTGCCCAGGCCGGTGGCCCGGCGGCGGCCCAGGCCGCTGCGGGTGCGGCTGCCGCGCGGCGCCAGGGCGGGCAGGGCGGCCCCGGTGGCCAGGGCGCTGCCGGCGCGTTCGGCGGCGGTCCGGTCGGCGCGGGTGCGCCGGGCGGCGGCAAGGGGGCCGGGTTCGGTTCCGGGCCGGGTGGTCCGGGGTCCGGTGGGTTCGGCGGCGGCGGTGCGTTCGGCGCCGGCCCGGGTGCCGGTGCCGGGTTCGGCGCGGGTCCTGGTGGCGGTGCGCTCGGGGGCGGTCCGCGGACCGCGCTGCCCGGGCGGGACGGCGCTCCGGCGCGCGGCCAGCAGCAGGGCGGGCGCCCCTCGGCGCCGGCGCCCGCGGGCACCGGTTCCTTCAACGGGCTCCAGGCCGCTTCCCCGCAAGGACAGCAGGGCCAGCAGAGCCAGGACATGTTCGGCGGCGGTTCGCGTCCGCCGCGCGGCAAGGACTCCCGCGGGAACCAGGGCGAGCAGGGCCGTGGCCGCCAGCCGCAGCTGCCGCCCCGCGGTGGCCCCCGGGCCGAGCTACCCGGCGGCAACCCGCAGCCCCGGACGCCGAGTTGGGGCGACGACAACGCGCGCACCCCGGCGCTGGACGCCCCGCGCGGGCACGACGAGCCCGAGGTGGCGCGCACCTCGCAGATGCCGCGCCTCGAAGGGCCCGGCTCGACCGCCGAGATACCCCGGGTCGAGGGCGACTTCGGGCGGGCCGACGTCAACGGCGTACAGCACACGGGCCAGTTCCCGGCGCTGGGTGCTCCTGCTCCGCAGGGCGACCGGCGGGGTGCGCAGGACGACTTCCAGGCGACGAGCCAGTTCCCGGCCATCGGCGCCGGGCAACCGGGCGACGTCGGGGGCCAGTTCGGGCGTACCGGGCAGGACGTGGCCGACAACAGCGGGCAGTTCGTGCGGCCGGACGTCTTCGGGACCGACCCCGTGCCGAGCCCCGCGCCCAACTCCGTACAGAACACCGGGCAGTTCCCGGCGCGGCAGCAGGGGTACGACGGGTCGTCGACCGGTCAGCACGCGCTGCCCGGACGCGCCAACGGGTACGCGGCCCCGCAGCGGCCCGCCGCCCGGCCCGAGCCGGAGGCGCTGCCGCCGGCGGGTCCGGGGGACGGTCGTACTCCGCTGTACGACACGCTGGAGACGAACTGGTTCCACCAGCAGGGCGGTCAGGCGCAGGGGGTGCCGCAGCAGCCGCAGGCTCAGGCACCGGCGCCGGCTCCCGCGCCCGCTCCGGCGGCTCCGCAGCGGCCCGCCGCCGCTCCGGCCACGTCAGCGACATCGGCGTCGTCGGCGGCGTCTTCGTGGCGGGCCACTCCGAACGACGATCTGGTCCGGCAGGCCGAGCGGGTGCGTCAGCCCGCCTCGGGCGGGATCACCACCTCAGGTCTGCCGCGCCGGGTGCCCCGGGCGAACCTCGTGCCGGGCACGGCGCAGCAGCAACAGCACCAGGCGGGCCCGCAGGTCTCGCGTGCGCCGGACGACGTGCGCGGCCGGCTGACCAACCTCCGTCGGGGCATCGCTCAGGGCCGTCAGGCCGGGAGCGGGCAGACAGACAGCTTTCCGAGCCCCACCCACCAGCAGGAGCGTTAGTTGAGTCAGATGAGCCAGGCGGCACAGAATCTGAACTGGTTGATCACCAACTTCGTGGACAACACCCCGGGCGTCTCGCACACCGTGGTGGTCTCCGCGGACGGTCTCCTGCTCGCGATGTCCGAGGGCTTCCCGCGCGACCGCGCCGATCAGCTGGCGGCGGTCGCCTCCGGGCTGACCTCGCTGACGGCGGGCGCCTCGCGGATCTTCGAGGGCGGCAGCGTCGCGCAGACGGTCGTGGAGATGGAGCGGGGATTCCTCTTCCTCATGTCCGTCTCCGACGGCTCCTCGCTCGCCGTCCTCGCCCACCCCGAGTGCGACATCGGCCTCGTCGGCTACGAGATGGCGCTGCTCGTCGATCGCGCGGGCGCTGTGCTCACGCCGGATCTGCGGGCCGAACTGCAAGGCAGTCTGCTCCACTAGACCGCCCCGGCACCACCCACCTCACCAAATCACCGTCCGGTCGGCACACACTCCCCACCCGACCACCAGGGACGGCACGAGACCAAGACTTGCCGACTTGCCTGTCCCGCCCGGAGGATCCATGACCCCGCCCACCGCCCATCATGATCCGTACGCGGACCCGTACGCGGACGAGGGTGACCAGCCGCTGGTGCGTCCGTACGCGATGACCGGTGGCCGGACCCGGCCGCGCTACCAGCTCGCCATCGAGGCGCTGATCAGTACGACGGCCGATCCGGCGGCGCTCATGGGGCTGCTCCCCGAGCACCAGCGCATCTGCCACCTGTGCCGCGAGGTCAAGTCGGTGGCCGAGGTCTCCGCGCTGCTCGCGATGCCGCTCGGGGTGGCCCGGATCCTGGTCGCGGACCTCGCCGAGGCCGGTCTGGTGGCGATCCACCAGCCGGGCGGCGACGAGAACAACGGTGGCGCTCCGGACGTGACGCTGCTCGAAAGGGTGCTCAGTGGACTTCGCAAGCTCTGACGGGGGTCGGGCCACCACCTCCGCGAAGATCGTGGTGGCGGGCGGCTTCGGCGTGGGCAAGACCACGTTCGTGGGCGCCGTCTCCGAGATCAACCCGCTGCGCACCGAGGCCGTGATGACGTCCGCCTCGGCGGGCATCGACGACCTGACCCACACCGGGGACAAGACCACCACGACGGTGGCGATGGACTTCGGCCGCATCACGCTGGACCAGGACCTGATCCTGTACCTGTTCGGTACGCCGGGCCAGGACCGGTTCTGGTTCATGTGGGACGACCTGGTGCGCGGGGCGATCGGCGCGATCGTCCTCGTCGACACGCGCCGCCTCGCGGACTGCTTCCCGGCGGTGGACTACTTCGAGAACAGCGGGCTGCCGTTCGTCATCGCGCTGAACGGCTTCGACGGGAGCCAGCCGTACTCGCCGGACGAGGTCCGCGAGGCCCTCCAGATCGGGCCCGACACCCCGATCATCACGACCGACGCGCGGCACCGTGCCGACGCGAAGTCGGCGCTGATCACGCTGGTCGAGCACGCGCTGATGGCCCGCTTGCGCTGATGATCAAGTGGACGCTGCCGTAGGGCAGTTGTCGTAGACTCACCCGGAGCCGGCTGTGGCCTTTGACACGGTCGGCTTCGGTGTTCATAACGTTTCGGCAGAGGAATCGGGTGGTACCGCCACGCGTCGCGGTCATGCGGTACCGCTGTGCGCATGGCGGCCCCGTCTTTTGACGGGGCTCGCTCTGTATGACCGTTTTATGAGCGCTTTACATCACACGTAATCGGCTCTTCTCACTGTTTGGAAGAGCACTGTTCGCCATGCTGGAATGCCTGAACTGCCCAATAGTCAATGACGTAACTAGCTACGAACGCAGTCGATGGCTGGCTGGGCGTTGAGACACTGCCGCCGAGAGGTTGTTGGTCGAGTGAGGCGAAGCAAGAAAAGTCCCGAGCCTGAGGCCCGGGGCAACTTCACCCCGCCGCCGCGCGGAGCGGCGACCGCCCCCGTCCCGGGCTCGGAGCCCCAGAGCGCGCCGGCCAAGAGCGGCGGCCGGCTCTCCCCCCGCAACTGGCGGGTGCCCACCAGGCTGAACGCGATCCTGCTCATACCCGTGGTGGTCGGCCTCGTGATGGGCGGCTTCCAGGTGAAGGGCTCGATCGACACCTGGCAGGAGGCGCAGGACGCGGAGAACACCGCGAAGCTGGTACGCGCCGCGCTGACCTACAGCAACGCCCTCCTCGTCGAACGCGATGTCACCGCCGCCCCCCTGCTCCAGGGCAAGGGCGAGAACGACCCGACCGTGGTCGCCGCCCGCAAGGCCACCGACAAGGCGTCCGACGACTTCGACGCCGCCGCGCAGAACATGCCCAAGCGCGCCAACCTCGTCCGGCGCCTGGACGGCTTCCGCGAGGTCGAGCCCCGGCTCCAGACGATCCGCGCGGACGCCTACACCGCCAAGATGACCGGCGTGAAGACGGAGGAAGGGTACGTCGACGTCGAGCACAAGCTCCTGGAGTTCTCCAACGAGCTGGGCCTCGGCACCGGCAACATCACCTCCTACGGCCGGACGGTCTACGCGCTCGCACTCGGGCAGGGCGCGCTCTCCCTCCAGCGCTCCATCGGCATGCACCTGCTGATCAAGCCGGGCACCAGCCAGACGAGCCTCTCCCAGCAGCGGGTCGCCCTCACCTCGTACGCCTACCTGGAGAACATCGCGACCCAGGAGTACCAGAGCGGCGGCACCGAGCAGGACATCGCGAAGCTGGCGGCGGCCCAGAAGCAGATCCAGGCCGACGCGGCGACGATGATCCAGGAGCAGAAGGCCAAGAACCCGGACTACGTCGCGCCGCCGACCGACCCGGTGCAGTTCCTGACCGCGATCGCCTCCATCCAGTCGACGGACGCCAGTGAGCGCGCGGCGCTCGCCGAGCAGGGGGTCACCGCCGAGAACTGGTGGGCCATGACGACCCTCAAGTTCGACGCGTACCGCAAGATGGAGTCGAGCCTGTCGGACACCGCGGTGAACGAGGCGTCGACCATCGCGTCCGACGCCCAGCGCGACGCGTACATCACGGGTGCCGCGGTCGTCGTCGCCCTGCTGCTCGCGTTCATCCTGGCCTCGGCCGTCGCCCGGCAGATGTCCCGCTCGATGCGCCAGCTGCGCAACGCGGCCTTCGGGATCGCCGAGCAGCGCCTGCCGATGCTGGTCGACCAGCTCTCCCGGACCGACCCGGGCCGGGTGGACACGCGGGTCGCGCCGATCCCGATCAACACGACGGACGAGATCGGCGAGGTCGCCCGCGCCTTCGACCAGGTCCACCGCGAGGCCGTCCGGCTCGCCGCCGAGCAGGCCCTGCTGCGGGGCAACATCAACGCGATCTTCACCAACCTCTCGCGCCGCAACCAGTCGCTGATCGAGGGCCAGCTGACCCTCATCACCGACCTGGAGAACAACGAGGCCGACCCGGACCAGCTGGAGAACCTCTTCCGCCTGGACCACCTCGCGACCCGTATGCGCCGCAACGGCGAGAACCTCCTCGTCCTCGCCGGCGAGGAGCCGGGCCGCCGCTGGGACCAGCCGGTCCCGCTGGTCGACGTGCTGCGCGCCGCCTCCTCCGAGGTGGAGCAGTACGAGCGCATCGAGCTGTCGGGCGTGCCGGAGGCCGAGATCCACGGCCGCGCGGTCACCGACCTCGTGCACCTGCTCGCCGAGCTGCTGGAGAACGCCACCACGTTCTCCTCCCCGCAGACCAAGGTCCGGGTCACCGCGACGCGTCTTCCCGACGGCCGCGTGATGATCGAGATCCACGACAAGGGCATCGGCCTCACCGCCGAGGACTTCGCGGACATCAACCACAAGCTGGCCAACCCGCCGACCGTGGACGCCGCGATCTCGCAGCGCATGGGCCTCTTCGTGGTCGGCCGCCTCTCCGACCGGCACGGCATCCGCGTCCAGCTGCGGCCCTCGGGCGAGCAGGCCGGGACGACGTCGCTGGTCATGCTGCCGGACGCGATCACGCACGGCGGCGGTGGCGAACAGCAGCCGGAGCAGGACCAGTTCACGGTCTCGCAGATCATCCCCGAGCAGCAGTTCGGCAAGCCCGGCGGCGAGAGCTTCGGCCAGGTGCCGCAGCAGCAGCCGATGCGTACGGCGGCCGAACTCGGCTTCGACGACACCCGCTACGAGGTCCCGGACGACATCCGCGACCTGGACCCGGTGGGCCGCTCGCTGATGCGCGAGGAGCGGCGGGCGGCGCTGGAGGCGCCCCAGCAGCCCGAGGCACCCTTCGGCGGTCCGCAGGAGACGCAGCAGACGCCTGTCTACGGGGATTCCTTCACGGATTCTCCGCAAGTCACCCAGCAGACTCCGCAACTCCCCTACGGATCCCCGCAGAACGGCTTCGACGGGGCCGCCACGGGCTTCGTGGAGCAGCCCCAGGCCCCGCAGTCCCCCTACGGCACGCAGTCTCCGTACGAGGGCGCACAGCAGCCGTCGTACGAGGAGCCGTACTTCGCGTCGCAGGCTCCTGCGAACGGCGGCGGGGGTTACCCGGAGCCGGGCGCGCAGGACAGCGGGGCCGGCGCCTCGAACGGGTACCCGTCCTTCGAGCAGCCCTCCTACCAGGACGACTGGCCGCAGCAGGACGACTACCGCAACGGCTACCCGGACCAGTACGCTCCCGAAGCGGAATCCGCGCAGGTCGCTGACGCGGCCGAGGCGGAGCCCGTAGGCTTCGAGCGGCCGGGACCGGCCCCCTCCACCGCCCACTCGCTGACCGACGCCGGGCTTCCGCGCCGCGGCGGCGGGGCGAACGGGACCGCGCAGCCCGAGCGGCAGCAGGAGACCCCGGCTCCGGCGGCTTCCGGCAGTTTCAACGGCTTCGGCGGGGGTGAGAGCGCGGGTGGGGATGACGACTCCTGGCGTTCCGCGAACGACGAACGCTGGCAGCAGGCTTCGCAGTTGCGCAAGCCCAAGGCGGGCGGGGTCACCTCCTCCGGCCTGCCGCGGCGGGTGCCCAAGGCCAACCTGGTCGAGGGCGCCGCGGAAGCCACCCACCAGGGGGGTCCCCAGATCTCCCGCGCCCCGGAGGACGTCCGAGGCAGGTTGAGTAACCTGCGCCGAGGGGTCCAGCGCGGGCGCAGTGCAGGCAGTGAAACGAACGGTCAGGCCACGTGGAATGAGCACAGTGGCTCTGACAGCACCTACAACCAGGAGCGTTAGTGTGAGCCCGATGAGCCAGGCGGCACAGAACCTGAACTGGTTGATCACCAACTTCGTGGACAACACCCCGGGGGTGTCCCACACCGTGGTGGTCTCCGCCGACGGACTCCTTCTGGCGATGTCCGAAGGCTTCCCCCGCGACCGCGCCGACCAGCTCGCGGCCGTCGCCTCCGGTCTGACGTCCCTGACGGCAGGCGCCTCCCGGATCTTCGAGGGAGGTGCCGTGAATCAGACGGTTGTGGAGATGGAGCGAGGGTTCCTCTTCATCATGTCCGTATCCGACGGCTCCTCCCTCGCCGTTCTCGCCCACCCGGAGGCGGACATCGGCCTCATCGGGTACGAGATGGCGCTTCTGGTGGACCGTGCCGGTTCGGTCCTGACGCCCGATCTTCGTGCGGAGCTCCAGGGGAGCCTGCTCAACTAGCAGACGGACGGTGCGTTTTGGCGTCCCGAGGCCGTAGGGTTTCGGGACGCGGCACAGTCGGAGGAGGAGAGAAAGTGGCAACACCCCCAGGCGGTTCCCATCCGGGCGATTGGTCGTACGGCCCTGGCCACGGCGAGAACGCACCGAACCCGAACCGCTACAACTTCCCCTCCGCACCCAGCCAGCCACGACAGCCGTACGCCCCGCAGGGACCCGGCCCGTCCCCGTACGACCAGCAGCCGCCGGCCGCGCCGCGCATCCAGCCGGTGCAGCCGCCGCAGCGCCGCACGCCGGAGCCGTCGCCCGCCGGCTCCTCGAACAACCCCCTGGTGCGTCCGTACGCCATGACCGGCGGCCGGACGCGCCCGCGCTACCAGCTCGCCATCGAGGCGCTGGTGCACACCACCGCGCAGCCGCACCAGATGCAGGGGCAACTGCCCGAGCATCAGCGGATCTGCAACCTGTGCCGTGAGATCAAGTCGGTGGCCGAGATCTCGGCGTTGCTGACCATTCCTCTCGGCGTGGCCAGGATTCTCGTCGCCGACTTGGCGGAGGCGGGCCTGGTCGCCATTCATCAGCCCGGCGGCGACGAGAACGCCGGAGGCCAGCCAGACGTGACTTTGCTCGAAAGGGTGCTCAGTGGACTTCGCAAGCTCTAGCGGAGGGCCTTCCCGCTCCACCACGTCCGCGAAGATCGTGGTGGCGGGCGGCTTCGGCGTGGGCAAGACCACGTTCGTTGGTGCTGTCTCGGAGATCAATCCGCTGCGTACCGAGGCCGTGATGACGTCCGCTTCCGCGGGCATCGACGACCTCACCCACACGGGGGACAAGACGACGACGACCGTCGCCATGGACTTCGGTCGTATCACGCTCGACCAGGACCTCATCCTGTACCTCTTCGGTACGCCCGGCCAGGACCGGTTCTGGTTCATGTGGGACGACCTGGTGCGCGGGGCGATCGGCGCGATCGTCCTCGTCGACACGCGCCGCCTCGCCGACTGCTTCCCGGCCGTGGACTACTTCGAGAACAGCGGCCTGCCGTTCGTCATCGCCCTCAACGGCTTCGACGGCAACCAGCCCTACTCCCCCGACGAGGTCCGCGAGGCCCTCCAGATCGGGCCCGACACCCCGATCATCACGACCGACGCGCGGCACCGCGCCGACGCGAAGTCGGCGCTGATCACGCTGGTCGAGCACGCGCTGATGGCCCGCCTGCGGTAGGGGTTTTCCCGCGATCCGGTTGCGGCCCTCGTCTTCCCTGTGTTTCGTGTGGGGAGATGGGGGCCGTTCTTGTTCTCGCCTGTGGGGGGCTCGGTGAACTCTGAAGACGCCGCTATGGAGTTGGGCGCGGCCGTGGGACGGGTCGCGGCTCAGGCGTGGCTCGGGGGTCCGTCGGTACCGCTCGGGGAACTGGTGGCGGTGCGGGTGTCCTCCGCGCGTCTGCGCAACAGCGTGCTGCGGCAGTTCGGGGAGATCGCCGACGCCGTGTACGACCGGCTGGAGCCGTTCCTGGAACGGGAGTTCAGGCGCCTGGCCGAACCGGAGCGGCTGACGCTCGTCCAGGGGGTGAGTGGTGCGCTGGGGTTCGTGGAGCTGGGGGGCGGGGAGAGCGCGGCGGAGGCGGTGCGCAGGATCACCGGAGCCGTGCGGGTCCCGGGCGGGCGGCTCGGGGAGGCGTTGTTCACGGAGTGCTGCGAGTACGCGGTGCGGGTGGTGCGCGCCCTGCCGGTGTTCGAGGAGCGGACGGCCGGTGCGTCGTTCGGGGGTGAGGTGGCCCGGATGGTGGAGCGGTTGCCGGACCGGTCGCTGCTGGCGGAGGAGGGAGGGGACCGGGACACCGTGTTCCGGCGGCGCTATCTGGAGGTGGTGAGCAGGACGCTGGACGAGGTGGAACTGTTCCGGCGGACGTCGGAACACGGGCTGGGTCAGGCCCGGCTGTCGGTGGCGTACGTGAGCCTGCGGGCCGGCGGGGGTGACGGACGGCGGCTGCGTGCCGGACGAGGCGCACCACCGCTGTTGCGGCCCGACATGAGTGTCTGGGAGGAAGTGGACGGCGACTCCGGGGGGATGCGGGTCGAGACGGCTCTGCGCGGGTCGTCGCGCGTTCTGCTGCGGGGAGAGGCCGGTTCCGGGAAGACGACGCTGCTGCGGTGGCTCGCGGTCATGGCGGCCCGGGGCGCGTTCACCGGGGAGCTGGCGGAGTGGAACGGGTTGACCCCGGTGTTCATGAAGCTGCGGGAGTACAGCGGGAAGGCGCTGCCGGCGCCGGGTGCGATGCTGGACTCGGTGGCCGGACTCATCACCGGGGACATGCCGGCGGGGTGGGTGGAGCGGCAACTCACGGCGGGAACCGCTCTGTTGCTCGTCGACGGGGTGGACGAGCTGCTGGACAGTGAGCGCCGAAGGGTTCGGGAGTGGCTGCGCGGACTGCTCCTCGGGTACCCGAAGGCGCGGGTCGTGGTGACCTCACGGCCGGGAGCGGCGGGAGCGGACTGGCTGCGGCGGGACAAGTTCACCTCCCTGCACCTGGACCGGATGAACCCGTCCGACATCAGCGTCTTCGTACGGCAATGGCATCTCGCCGCACGGGAGTTGGGGGACGACCTGCCGTGCGCGGTGGAGGAGCTGCCGCAGTACGAGCAGTCGCTGCTGAACAGCCTGAAGGACCGGGCCCACGTTCAGTCGCTGGCGGGGACTCCGCTGCTGGCGTCGATGCTGTGCGCGATGCACCTGAGCCGGGGCAGCCAACTCCCCCGCGACCGCATGGAGTTGTACCGCAACGCCTTGCACATGCTGGTGCACGAGCGGGACGCCGAGCGCGGTGTCCCCAGCGCGGCCGGGGACGAGTTGAGTCTCGGCGACAAGATGCTGCTGCTGCGCGACCTGGCCTGGCGGTTGTCGGACAACGACCGGAGCGAGATCTCGCTGGAGAGCGCCGAATCGTACGTCGCGCGGAAGCTGGCGGGGATGCGGCACGTGGAGGAGCCGGACGCGACGGCGGTGCTGGATCACTTGCGAAGCCGGTCCGGGATGCTGCGGTCCCCCTCCGAGGGACGGCTCGGGTTCGTGCACCGCACGTTCCAGGAGTACCTGGCGGCGGCGGAGGCGGCCGAGGAGGACCGGATGGGGAACCTGGTCGGCCGCGCGCATCTCGACATCTGGCGCGAGACGATCATCATGGCCGCAGGACACGCGAACACCCGCCAACGGGAGGAACTCCTGGGCGGGATTCTGGACCGCGCCGCGCAGGACCCCCGGTACGCGCGCAAGCTGCGCCTGCTGGCGGCCTCCTGCCAGGAGACGGTGCCGGCCTTCGGCGACGACCTGGGGAAACGGCTGGACGAGGCGGTGACGGCGCTGCTTCCGGCGCGACGGCGGACCGATCCTCCCGCGCTGGCTGCCGTGGGGACGAGTCTGCTGCGCAGGATGCCTCGGTCGCTGGAGGAGTTGTCGCTGAACGCGGCCACGCAGACCGTGCGGACGGTGGCGCTGATCGGTGGCCGGCAGGCCTTGTCGCTGCTGGCCGGCTACGCCGTGGACGAGCGGCATGAAGTCGTCGATGAACTCGTCGCCGCCTGGCGGTACTTCGACGCGCACGCGTACGCGAGTGAGGTGCTGGGCGAAGTGGCGCTGGAGGATCACACGGTTCAGCTGTCGCACAGCTCCCAGTGGACGGCGGTGGCCAGGCTCCGGGATGTCCGACAGGTGCTTGTGAGCCATCCGGTCACGGACATCTCGCCGATCGCCGGCTTTCCGCAGCTGGAGACTCTGAGGTTCTCCGGCCTCCGCGGAAACGTGGACCTCACGCCGCTGAGAAGCCAGCCGGAGCTGCGCAATCTGTCCCTGGTGGGATATGCGTCGCTGCCAGGACTGGCAGTGCTGGAGGACCTGCGGATGCTGACTTATCTGACCACAGACACTGATTGCGTGAGGGATCTGTCGGCGCTGCCGAGCGACGTCAGCATCGCGCACCTGTACCTGCTGAGCGACCTCGCTTGGCCTCTCCGAGGAGTGGACCGGCTGCACACATGGCCTCGTCTAACTTCGCTGTACCTCGGGGGCGTCGACGTCGGCGCGTGGCTGGAGGCAGAAGCGTTTCCTTCGCGTCTCCGGTATCTCCACCTCTCCGGCTGCATCCTCCCTCCGGACCCAGCCGCACTCGATCTCCCCGGCACGCGCGTCAAGATCATCTGAGACACACCGAAACCCCGCCTCCCCAAAGGAGAAGCGGGGTTTCCGAAGTGCAGGTTCAGCGCCAGCTGTGCGGTGCGCGGAAGCCGTTCTCGCGGTCCAGGCGGCGCCAGCCGGCCCGGACGCGGCCCCGGTGGGACGGGGTCTCGGTGGGGCGGGCGGCGGCGCGGGCCAGGAGGATCGCCGTGATGGCCGCGACTTCCTCCGGCTCGGCGTTGCCCTTTTCGACGCGGATGTCTGGGGTGTTCATAAGAATGAGTCTCCGTGAGAGAGGTTTCCGCAGGGTTACTGCGGGGGGTTGCCGTGTTTGCGGGACGGCAGGTCGGCGTGCTTGGACTGGAGCATCGCCAGGGACTTGACGAGGACCTCGCGGGTTTCCGCGGGGTCGATCACGTCGTCGACGAGGCCGCGTTCCGCCGCGTAGTACGGGTGCATCAGCTCGGCCTTGTACTCCTTGACCATGCGCGCGCGCATCGCCTCGGGGTCTTCGGCGCCGGCGATCTGGCGGCGGAAGATGACGTTGGCCGCGCCCTCCGCGCCCATGACGGCGATCTCGTTGGTGGGCCAGGCGTAGGTCAGGTCCGCGCCGATGGACTGGCTGTCCATGACGATGTAGGCGCCGCCGTAGGCCTTGCGGAGGATGAGGGAGATCCGGGGGACCGTGGCGTTGCAGTACGCGTACAGGAGCTTCGCGCCGTGGCGGATGATGCCGCCGTGCTCCTGGTCGACGCCGGGGAGGAACCCGGGGACGTCCAGGAAGGTGACGATCGGGATATTGAAAGCGTCACACATCTGGACGAAGCGCGCAGCTTTTTCGGAGGCCTCGATGTCGAGGACGCCGGCGAGGCTCTGGGGCTGGTTGGCGACGATGCCGACGACCTGGCCGTCGAGGCGGGCGAGGGCGCAGATGATGTTGCGGGCCCACCGCTCGTGGACCTCGACGTAGTCGCCGTCGTCGACGATCTCCTCGATGACCTTGGTCATGTCGTACGGGCGGTTGCCGTCGGCGGGGACGAGGTCGAGCAGGACGTCGCTGCGGCGGTCGACGGGGTCGGTGGACTCGACGCGCGGCGGGTTCTCGCGGTTGTTCTGCGGGAGGAGCGACAGGAGGTAGCGGACCTCCGCGATGCAGGTCTCCTCGTCGTCGTAGGCGAAGTGGCAGACGCCGGAGGTCTCCGCGTGGACGTCGGCGCCGCCGAGGCCGTTCTGGGTGATCTCCTCGCCGGTGACGGCCTTGACGACGTCGGGTCCGGTGATGAACATCTGCGAGGTCTCGCGGACCATGAAGACGAAGTCGGTGAGGGCGGGGCTGTAGGCCGCGCCGCCCGCGCAGGGACCCAGCATGACGGAGATCTGCGGGATGACGCCGGACGCCTTGGTGTTGCGCTGGAAGATGCCGCCGTACCCGGCGAGGGCGGAGACGCCCTCCTGGATGCGGGCGCCGGCGCCGTCGTTCAGGGAGACGAGGGGCGCGCCGGCCGCGATGGCCATGTCCATGATCTTGTGGATCTTCGTGGCGTGGGCCTCGCCGAGGGCGCCGCCGAAGATGCGGAAGTCGTGGGCGTAGACGAAGACCGTGCGGCCCTCGACGGTGCCCCAGCCGGTGATGACGCCGTCGGTGTAGGGCTTCTTGGCCTCCAGGCCGAAGCCGACCGCGCGGTGCCGGCGGAGTTGTTCGACCTCCTGGAAGGAGCCGGGGTCGAGGAGCAGCTCGATGCGCTCGCGGGCGGTCAGCTTGCCCTTGGCGTGCTGCGCCTCGGTCGCCTTCTCGCTCGGGCCGGCGATCGCGCTCGCACGGATCTCGTGCAGCTCGGCCACGCGGCCTCGGGCGTCGGCGGGCCCGTCCGTCGCTTCGTCCAAAACGGTCATGTAGCGACCTTACGAAGCGGTCCGAGGATTACGAGACGTCGACTCCGTACAGTCTCCGGCCCGTTTTCCTGGTACCCCTGAACAGAAGCCGGGGCGGGTGCACCCCTTCCGACTGCTCAGAGGGGTCGCGCGTTGTGGGGGATCGACAAAGACGCGGCGGGAGACTCACATCACACGCGAGGGGAACACGGTCAACCCTATAGCTCTTCTGGAGGCGATCTTCGGCGACGGAGAGTAGCTTCGTCAGCACGGTAAGGAAGTTGAATGGAGGACATGATGGGGATCTTCGGCCGCAAGAGCGACGACTCCGCCGAGGCACCGGCGGCGAGCGCCGACCTGGCCGCCCTGACCGGCGACTACACCATCGACCCGGCCCACTCGACGCTCGGCTTCACCGCGCGGCACGCGATGGTGACGAACGTGAAGGGCAAGTTCGACGAGTTCAGCGGCGAACTGCATCTGGACGGCTCGGACCCGTCCGCGTCCACGGCGTCCCTCGACATCGTGATGAGCAGCATCGACACCGGTTCGGCGGACCGCGACGGGCACCTGAAGAGCGCGGACTTCTTCAAGACGGACGAGTTCCCGACGATGACGTTCCGCTCGACCAAGGCGGAGTCGCTCGGCGGGGACGACTACCGCGTCACCGGCGATCTGACGATCCTCGGGACGACGAAGCCGCTCAGCATCGACCTGGAGTTCAACGGCGCGGCGAAGGACCCGTTCGGCAACGAGCGCGTCGGGTTCGAGGGCCGGGCGGAGCTGCTGCGCTCGGAGTGGGGCATCACCTGGAACGCGGCGCTGGAGACCGGCGGCGTCCTGGTGTCCGACAAGATCAAGCTCAACTTCGACATCTCGGCGATCAGGAAGAGCTGAGAGCCGGTCGCATCGGCGGCCCGCCGGGGCAGTTCCTGTCGATTACCGACAATCAGCATCAAAGAGGACTCTTGGGGCGTTTTCCGGGCATCACCCAGGCTCGGCAACACGGCCCCGGGAGGCACTTTGAGCACGATGTCAGGTCCGCAGAACTACCCCGGCGCTGACCGCGGTCACTGGTACCAGACGAAGTACGGCGGCAGCCGGATGGAGGTCAACGTCGTCGTGCTCCATACGACGGAGGGCCGCAGCCTCCCCGACTACCAGGGGGGCGCCGCCGCCCCCAACCTGACCGCGCTCCCCGACCTCGCCGCGCGCAAGCTCCGCTGGTACCAGCACTTCCAGATCGACGTCTCCTCCCGCGCCCTGGTCAACTCCCCCGGCGGGGTCCAGACGAACACGCTGAACGTGTGCCAGGTGGAGCTGATCGGCACCTGCGACCCCCGCCTCCACAGCAAGTGGAAGGCGAACGACACCCCGCACGTCTACTGGCCGCAGGCCCCGGAGTGGGCGCTGCGCGAGGTCGCCCGCTTCCTCGCCTGGATGCACGACCACCACGGCGTCCCCCTCAAGGGCCCCTCGCTGTGGCCCGCGTACCCCGCCTCCGCCGGCAACCGGTCGGGCCAGCGCATGAGTCACGACCGCTGGAACGGCTTCCGGGGTGTCTGCGGCCACATGCACGTACCCGAGAACTGCGTCCACCCCGACACCCCGGTCCTGCGCGCCGACCTCACCTGGCAGCGCGCCGGCGACCTCCGGGTGGGCGACGAGATCGTGTCGTTCGACGAACACGCCGAGCCGGACCGCCGCTACCGCACCGGCACCGTCACCCGCAACGACCCCGGCGTGAAGGGGAGTTGCCGGATCACCACGGCCGACGGCGAGATCACCGCCACGTACGACCACCCCTGGCTGGTCCGCGAGAACGGCGCCGTCTCCTGGGTGCCCAGCAAGGAACTCGACCCGTTCCGCCACCGCATCCTGCGGCTGCGCCCCGAGGCGGGCTGGGCGGGGACGGCGGTGGGCGGCGACGACACGGCCGTACTCGGTGTCGAGTACGTCGGTGAGCAGCCCATCGCGTCGCTGTCGACCAGTACGCGGACGTACGTCGCCGACGGGCTGCTCTGCCACAACACCCATGGCGATCCCGGGTCGATCGACTTCGAGCGGCTGATCGAGTTCGCCAAGGGGGGCTAGAACCAGTGGAGGCAGTGCGGGGTGCGGTCGGCGCGGAAGAAGGCGTCGGCCCGTGAGGCCGCGTCCGGGTGGTGGGCGCGGATACGGCCCGCCCTCACCAGCGTGGTCGGCGCGGTGCCGCCCAGGTAGACCGAGCCCAAGTCGCTGACGTCCAGGGAGAGATCGGGCTCCCGGTCGGTCCGTACGCACTCCGCCTTGCCGTCGGTGACGGTCAGCAGGTAGCGGCCCTTCTCCTCAAGGAACTCGTCCTCGACGTCGAGGACCAGTTCGCCGTCCGTGCACCAGCCCCGGGCGGTCAGGGCGCGCGGGATGTCCAGGAGGCGGACCCACAACCAGTCCATGTGGTCGGTGAGTTCGGGGCCCCGGAAGTCCACGAACTGCCAGCGCAGGGGGTGTTCCGGCGGGAACTTCCTGAACACGGCCTTCTCCGTGAGGTCGTGTTCGAGGACGAACCTGGCGAGCGCCGTGAAGACCGCGTCGTCCCCGGCGATCGTCTCGTCGACGGTCAGCGTGGAGCCCTCCTTCGCGTAGCTCGCGTACCCGTCCGGGACGCCGTGCGCGTCGCGGTGCACGGCGACGTAGCGGTGGGCCGGGGCGATCGGGGGCATGCCCGCGCGCCGCGCCCACCAGTGGTGGGGGCGGGAGAGGGCGCCGGGCTGGACGCGACGGTAGCGGTCGTACACCTCCTCCATGATCTGCACGGCGGCCTCGCGGTTCAGGACCTCGACCGTGCCGGGGTCCTCCGGCGCGGCTATGAGGGCCGCCCGGTGGCGGGGGACCGTGAGGCGCTGGGTGTACGTCGCCGGGCCGTAGCCGAAGCGGCGGTAGATCAGCGCCTCCGAGGCGAGCAGGACGGCCAGGGACTCGCCCTGGGCGCGGAGGTCCGTGAGCTGGTGGCGCATCATCGCCGTGAGGGCGCCCCTGCGGCGGTGCGTGGGCAGGACGCCGACCGCTGTGACACCGGGGGCGGAGATCAACCGGCCGCCGGGGAGCGTGAGTTCGAAGGTGTACGCGCCCGCCGTGCCGACCGGCTTGCCGTCCTCGGTCTCCGCGAACAGGTTGCGGTCCATCTCGGTCGCCGCCCACCAGACTCCCCCGCCGTCCTCCGCCGGGGTCTCGGGGGCCAGGCCGAACGCGGCGAGCAGGGTGGTGACGAAGAGGTCGTGGTCCTCGTCGGTGGTGGGGCGGATGTGCATGGGATGCGGTGCCTTCCCGGAGGGTTCGTGGTGTCGCGCCACTGTGCCGTGCCGGGGGGCGGCGGGGTCAAGCCAATTAGGGGCACCATGGGGGCATGAACGGGGATCACATCGATTTTCGGGGCGGGATCTTCTACGGGCCGGTGTACGGGAAG
>NZ_LIRL01000362.1 GCF_001419795.1 Streptomyces niveiscabiei | reverse complement strand
CGGGGCGGACGCGTCGGGGTTCCAGCGCAGGAGGGCGGGGTCGAGGTCGGGGAGGCGGCCGTAGAGGGCCGCGCAGCCCAGGGCGACCGACCAGAGGCGGGAGGCCAGGGACTGGTGCGCGAGGGAGGCGGCGACCCGGTCCTCGGGGGCGCGGACACTCTCGGCGACCTTGCGGACACGGAAAATCAGCGGATGTCCGTAAACGTCCGACGACTGGTCCGCGTACGCGTCGGCCAGGGTCGGCAGCGGGTCCGGCGGGTCTCCTGTCCCGGCTAGGAGGGTACGCAGGACGAAGAAGCCGCCGAGCGGGCGCAGCGCGGCGAGGGCGGGGTCGAGGCCGGGTTCGTGGTCCACGAAAAGCAGTAGTACCAAGAACGGTCGGAGAGGCAGACTCGGCCACACGCTGTACGCGCCACCACCCTGGGTGTGGTCCGTAGTCCTTTCGTACTCCATCGGGAGTACGACGCAATGAGTGCTCAGGTACGACGACAGGAACAGATCGACAGGGCATCGTGGTTGTCATGGAAGCCGACCGTTCGCCGCGCCGGGCCTGGTGCCCCCGCCTCACGCAGAGGAGCAGCTCATGAGCGCCCTCGCGTTGTCCGTGGTCCTGTCGCTGATCTCTGCCGTGGCGTACGCAGCGGGCGCGATCGTGCAGGAGCAGGTGGCGCTCTCCTCCCCGAGCGCCTCCACCGGGCAGTACGCTCCGCTGCGCCGCCCGGCGTGGTGGGGCGCGGTCGCGCTGAACGGCCTGGGCGGGGTCCTGCACGTGGTGGCGCTGGCGTACGGCCCGCTGAGCCTCGTGCAGCCGCTGGGCGCGCTGACGATCGTGTTCGCGCTGCCGATGGCGGCCCTGTTCGTGAAGCAGCGCGCGGGGGCGACGGCCTGGCGCGGCGCCCTGATGGCGACGGTCGGCCTCGCGGGCCTGCTGGCCCTGGTCGGCGCCTCCGACTCGCAGTCCCTGACGACGCCCGAGCGGATCGCGGTCGCGACGGCCACGGCGGGTGCGGTGGCCGCGCTGATGGTCGCCGCGCGCGCGGTGCACCGGCATCCGGCGGTCCGCGCGATGCTGCTGGCGACCGCGTCCGGCATCGCGTTCGGCATGTCCTCGGTGTTCACGAAGACGGTCGCCGTCGACTGGGCGGGCGGCGTCACCGCCGGTGACGTGCCCACCCTGGCCCTGATCGGCGTCCTCGCCACCGCCGGGATGCTGCTGTCCCAGGCGTCCTACCGGGGCGCGGGCCTCGCGGCCCCGCTCTCCACGCTGACCGTCGTCAACCCGGTGGTCGCGGCGGCCGTCGGCATCACGATGTTCGGCGAGACGTTCCGCTACGGCGCCACGGGCACCGCCCTGGCGCTGGGCTGCGGCGTCGTCGCGGCGGGTGGCCTGATCCTGCTGACGACGGAGCGGCTGGCCCGCGAGCACGCGCAGGAGACGGCGCAGGAGGAGCCCACCGACGGGCGGGAGCCCGGCGACGCCCCGCTGCCGGCGCTCCCCGAGCAGTCGGCGCCGGTCCGCGAGAAGCTGCCGGAGACGGGTCCCACGGCCCAGGCGGACGACGACCTGCCGAAGCCGGGCCCCGCCCAGGTGCCGGAGGGCACCCCGGCGTGGGTGTCGGCCGGCGGTCCCGCCCACCTCGCGGACGGGACGTACCGGCTCTTCTACGACGGCCTGTCACTGGCCGTGCACAGCGGCGACCGGCACTGCGACGACCGGCACCGCGCCAAGGTCAGATCCTGACGCGGCCGGCCTCCGTGGGCGGGTGAGCGGGGCCGCGCTCAGATCCTGACGCCCCCGGCCCGCAGGTACGCGACCGGATCGACGTCCGACCCGAAGCCGGGCCCGGTCCGCACCTCGAAGTGCAGGTGCGGTCCCGTGCTGTTCCCCGTGGACCCCGACCGGCCGATGCGCTGGCCCGCGGCGACCGACTGCCCGTCCCTGACGGAGATCGCCGAGAGGTGGGCGTACTGGGTGTAGCGGCCGTCGGCGTGCCGGATGACGACCTGGTAGCCGAAGGAGCCGCCCCACCCGGCGGTGACGACCTCGCCCGAGCCGACGGCCTTCACGGAGGTCCCGGTGGGCACGGGGAAGTCGACGCCGGTGTGGTAGCCCTTCGACCAGGAGGACCCGGTGGCGTGGTAGCGCGTGCCGGTGTCGGCGTTGACCGGGGCCACGAGAGAGCCGTCGCGCTCGCTCGACACCGTCTTCGGCTTGGTCGCCTTGGGCTTGGCCTTCGCCTGCGGCTTGCTCTGTGGCTTGCTGTGCGGCTTGCTCTGCGGCTTGGCCGGAGCCTTCGCCTGGGGTGCCTTCTTCCCGTCCAGGCTCAGCCGCTGCCCCGGCATGATCAGGTCGGGGTCGCCGCCGATGGTCGTGCGGTTCGCGGCGTACAGCCCCCGCCACCCGCCCCGGACGTCGCGCTCGTCGGCGATCCCGGAGAGCGTGTCGCCGCGCACGACGGTGTACATCTCGGTGCGCCCGGCACGGGACTGCGGGGTCGCCTGGGCGCGGACGTCGGGCGCCTTCGGCTTCTTGGCGGCCTTCTGCCGGGCCGCCTTCTCGGGGGCCGCCTTCTTCTGGACGACCGGCTCGATGTCGGGCGCGTCCCCGCCCCGCGTGAGCCCCGCCCGCACCGAGCACACCGGCCACGCGCCGGGCCCCTGCCCGTCGAGGACCTTCTCGGCCACCGCGATCTGCTGGTCCTTGGTGGCCAGATCCGCGCGCCCCGCGTACCGCAGCCCGCCGTACGCCTCCCAGGTGGACTGGGTGAACTGGAGGCCGCCGTAGTAGCCGTTGCCGGTGTTGATGCTCCAGTTGTTCGTGGACTCGCAGGCCGCGACCTTGTTCCAGGTGTGGACATCGGCGGCGTGCGCGGTGCCGGCGCCTATGAGGGGCAGCGCCATACCGGCGCCACCTGCGGTGACGGTGAGCGAGGCGCGGTTGATCCGGGTCGGCTGGTATCGGCGGTGCCGGCCGCGTACGGCCATGGTGAACCCCCTGTACAGGCGTCAGGAGGGCAAAAAGTAAGCGGTGCGAACCGGCCAGGGCAAGACCGCGAATCAGCCGCGCTTCTACCCCGATCGGTTCGACTCATGTCACCGCGTTTCAGCCGAAGATGCCCTGCCCCGGCACCAGGACACTCTTGGGGTCGTAGGTGCGTTTCGCCGCCGCGAGCTGCGGCCAGGCCGCGCCGAAGTGCGTCCGCCAGTCCCGCGGCCGAAACGGGATGGACCCCACCGGGTACTGCGTCCCGCCGGCCGCCGCGACCTTGTCGTACGCGGCGCGGTTGGCGGCGAGGAGCCGGTCGACGGTGGCCGTGTCGGCGGGCGGGGTCGCCGCGAGGATCGCGAACAGGTACGGAACCGGGTCGTCCGGCATCGGCAGCAGCGGGGTGTGCAGGCGGGCCCGGTCGAGGGGGTAGAGCAGGATCAGCCCGGCGCCGACGTCGGCGGCGGTGACCCCGGCGAGGATCTCCCGGGTCACCTCGGCGGTCCGGTCCCCGGGGATCAGCAGGTTCAGCCAGGGGTGCGCGTACGCCCACACCCCGGACTTCTTCAGCTCCTCGGCCACCGGCCCGACCCGGTTGACGAAGTCGAAGTACGTCGGCGTGGTCCGCTGCACGCCCGCCGCGTCGTACGACAGGCCCGCGAGCAGCGTCGACTCGGGGACCTCGGCGTCGTAGGCGACGGCCTCCAGGACGTACGCCGTGAAGGCGCCGTTCTTGTCGGCGGTGACCTGGCCCTCGACGTAGTCGAAGCGGCGCTCGCGGGTGAGGGTGCGCTGGTCGGCGAGGAAGGTGTCGAGGTCGGTGTAGGGGAGGAGGTAGTGGCGGACGGTCGCGGCGGTGGGGGCCGGGACCAGGCGCAGGGTCGCGGAGACGATGACCGCGCACTGGCCGAGGCCCGCGAGGACGGCGTGGAAGAGGTCGGCGCGGCGGGCCGGGGAGCAGTGCACGAGTTCGCCCGCGCCGGTCACGACGTCGAGGGCGAGGACGTTGTCGACCTGGGCGCCGTGCCGGTGGGTCTGGCCGCCGATGCCGCCGACCGAGAGGGTGCCGCCGACGGAGAGTTCGATGTAGTCGGTGAACACGGGCGGGGTCAGGCCGTGTCGGAGCATGGCCCGCAGGACGTCGATCCACAGGGCGCCCGCGCCGACGGTGACCGTGCCGTTCTCGGGGGTGCCGATGTGGTTGAGCGGGGTCGTCTCGATGATCACGCCGTCCGGCACCTGGGCCTGGCCGAAGGTGCCGTGGCCCTGGCCGCGCGGGGCGACGTCGATGGTGTGGGTGTTGCAGAAGCGGATCATCTCGACGACGTCGTCGACCGAGCCGGGGCGCAGGACGGCGGCCGGGGTGCGGTGCACGATGTGGCCGTAGTCGTCGGCCGCCGCCGCGAGGGACGCGGGGTCGGTGAGGAGGGTGCCGTCCAGGGGCGGGACCTGGGCGAAGGCGCTGTCGGCCGTCGCGGCCCAGCTGCGGGTGAGGGGGTCGAACGCGACCACGGCCGTACCGGCGGCCAGGCCCTGGAGGAGGGTGCGTCGGGAGGGTGTGGGGGTCATGTGCCTCGCCTCGTTCGGGTCTTCGGGCCAGGGTGGGGGCGGCCTGAAAGGGCATCAAGTGGTCAGGGGCTCATGGTAGTTCGATCTTGATCACCGGGTGCTTGTGGTTTCAAACACATCTCCGGCACACCGCCGGGCTCCCGCGCTTCACCGGCCCCCGGCACACCGCGCGGCGGCTGCCGCGAGCCCCGGGCGGGGGCTGGAGAACACCGGCACCGCCGTCCGGGCGAGCCCCTGCGCCGGGGCCATCGACGCCTGCGCCAGCACGATCGCGTCGGCGCCGGTCACCGCGTCCACCGCGTCGGCGACCGCGCGGGCGTACCCCTGCGCGTCCCCGGCCTCGAACAGCTCCCACGCGCCCTCGGCGAGGACCGTCCGCACGGTGACCGGACGGCCGCCCGCCTCCTCGCCGACCAGCGCCGCGGTCGGCCCGAGCGTGCTGGCGACCGTCCCGAGGACGACGACCCTGTCCCCGGCGGCGACCGCCTCGGCGGCCATCGGCCGGTCCACCCTGACGACGGGGACGGCGAGCCCCGCGCCCTGTTCCTCCGCGACCCCGCCGATCGACGAGCACGTGCACAGCACCGCGTCCACACCCTCGGCGACGGCCCGCTCCAGCGCGTCCCGCACGGCGGGCGCGACCGCCGCCGGACCCTCGGCGCGGGCCCGCGCGAGGAGGGACTCGTCGACGTGGTGGCGCAGGGTCAGGTCCGGGTGGTGTTCGTCGCGCAGGGCGTCGAAGACGGGGATGTGGACGGGGGAGGTGTGCAGGAGGGCCAGGCGCATGTCCGTGACCTTAGACCCTGTCGTCACCCGAAGGTCAGCGTCCCCGCCGCCGTCGCCACCCCCTCTTCTTCGACC
>NZ_LIRL01000361.1 GCF_001419795.1 Streptomyces niveiscabiei | reverse complement strand
GCCCGCCCCCGGGCAAAAGGGTTCGCCAGTAATTTCTCCGGGATGAGATCCTGGGGAGCGTATGTCTACGCAGCCTGCCCCCGCCCTCGGGAATCTCGCTTCCCGCCTCGTCGAGCTGTCGTTGCGCGATGCGCAGCGGCTCGGTCGGCGGTTGGAGGGTGCGCGGAAGATCCGGAAGCCGGAGGCGCGGGCCGCGGTGCTCGCCGAGATCGGGGAGGAGGTGGAGCGGTGTGCCGAGCGGATGAGGGTGAGGGCCGGGCGGGTTCCCGCCGTCTCCTATCCCGAGCAGCTTCCGGTCAGCCAGAAGAAGGACGACATCGCGGAGGCGATCCGCGATCATCAGGTCGTTATTGTCGCTGGTGAGACCGGGTCCGGGAAGACTACCCAGATCCCCAAGATCTGCATGGAGCTCGGCCGCGGTGTGCGCGGCATGATCGGGCACACGCAGCCGAGGAGGATCGCCGCGCGGACCGTCGCCGAGCGCGTCGCCGAGGAACTGCGTACGCCGCTCGGCGAGGCCGTCGGCTGGAAGGTGCGGTTCACCGACCAGGTCGACCCGGACGCGACGTTCGTGAAGCTGATGACGGACGGCATCCTGCTCGCGGAGATCCAGACGGACCGCGAGCTGCGCGCGTACGACACGATCATCATCGACGAGGCCCACGAGCGGTCCCTGAACATCGACTTCCTGCTCGGCTACCTCGCGCAGCTCCTGCCCAGGCGCCCGGACCTGAAGGTCGTCATCACGTCCGCGACGATCGACCCCGAGCGCTTCTCCCGCCACTTCGGCGACGCCCCGATCATCGAGGTGAGCGGCCGGACGTACCCGGTGGAGGTCCGCTACCGGCCCCTCCTCGAAGAGGACGCCGAGGACTCCGACCGCGACCAGATCACGGCGATCTGCGACGCGGTCGAGGAGCTGCAAGGGGAGGGTTCCGGCGACATCCTCGTCTTCCTCTCCGGCGAGCGGGAGATCCGCGACACGGCGGACGCCCTCGAAAAGAAGAAGTACCGCTTCACCGAGGTACTCCCCCTCTACGCCCGCCTCTCCCACGCCGAACAGCACCGCGTCTTCCAGCCCCACACCGGCCGCAGGATCGTTCTGGCGACGAACGTCGCGGAGACCTCGCTGACGGTCCCCGGCATCAAGTACGTCATCGACCCGGGCTTCGCGAGGATCAGCCGCTACAGCCACCGTACGAAGGTGCAGCGCCTGCCGATCGAGCCGGTCAGCCAGGCGAGCGCGAACCAGCGCAAGGGCCGCTGCGGCCGTACGAGCGACGGTGTCTGCATCCGCCTGTACAGCGAGGACGACTTCCTGACGCGCCCGGAGTTCACGGACGCGGAGATCCTGCGGACGAACCTCGCCTCGGTCATCCTCCAGATGACGGCGGCCGGCCTGGGCGACATCGAGAAGTTCCCGTTCATCGACCCGCCGGACCACCGCAACATCCGCGACGGCGTCCAACTCCTGCAAGAACTCAACGCGTTGGACCCGGCGCAGAAGGACCCGCGCAACCGGCTCACACAGGTCGGCCGCAAGCTCGCGCAGCTGCCCGTCGACCCCCGGCTCGCCCGCATGGTCCTGGAAGCCGACAAGAACGGCTGCGCCCGCGAGGTCATGGTGATAGCCGCCGCGCTGTCCATCCAGGACCCGCGCGAGCGCCCCTCGGACAAGCAGGCGCAGGCGGACCAGCAGCACGCCCGCTTCAAGGACGAGACCAGCGACTTCCTGGCGTTCCTGAACCTGTGGCGGTACGTCAGGGAGCAGCAGCGCGAGCGGGGCTCCAGCTCCTTCCGCCGGATGTGCAAGCAGGAGTACCTGAACTTCCTGCGCATCCGCGAGTGGCAGGACATCTACACCCAACTCCGTACGGTGGCCAAGCAGATGGGCATCCATCTGAACGAGCAGGACGCCGACGCGGACCGTATCCACGTCTCCCTGCTCGCCGGGCTCCTCTCCCACGTCGGGATGAAGGACGTGAAGGAGAACAAGGAGCAGTCCCCCCGGAAGGACGGCGGCCGGAACGAGTATCTCGGCGCCCGCAACGCGAAGTTCGCGATCTTCCCGGGTTCGGCCCTCTTCCGGAAGCCGCCGCAGTTCGTGATGTCGGCGGAGCTGGTGGAGACCTCCCGCCTGTGGGCCCGCGTCAACGCCCGCATCCAGCCCGAGTGGGTCGAGCCCCTCGCCGAGCACCTCCTGAAGCGGACGTACTCCGAACCGCACTGGGAGAAGGACCAGGCGGCGGTGATGGCGTACGAGAAGGTCACGCTGTACGGCGTACCGATCGTCGCGCAGCGGAAGGTCAACTACGGCCGGGTGGACGCGGAGGTCAGCCGCGAGCTGTTCATCCGCAACGCGCTGGTCGAGGGGGACTGGCGTACGCATCACAAGTTCTTCGCGGACAACAGGAAGCTGCTCAGCGAGGTCGAGGAGCTCGAACACCGCGCCCGGCGGCGGGACATCGTCGTCGACGACGACACGCTCTTCGACTTCTACGACCAGCGGGTGCCCGAACACGTCGTGTCCGGCGCGCACTTCGACTCCTGGTGGAAGCACAAGCGGCACGAGCAGCCCGAATTCCTGGACTTCGAGCGGGAGATGCTCATCCGGGAGTCCGCGGAGGCGGTCACCAAGGCGGACTATCCCGACAGTTGGCGCCAGGGCCAGCTCAAGTTCCGTGTCACGTACCAGTTCGAGCCGGGGGCGGACGCGGACGGGGTGACCGTGCACGTCCCGCTCCAGGTCCTGAACCAGGTCACGGACGACGGGTTCGACTGGCAGATCCCGGGCCTGCGCGAGGAGTTGGTGACGGAGCTGATCCGCTCCCTGCCGAAGCCGATCCGGCGGAACTATGTGCCGGCGCCGAACTTCGCAAAACGCTTCCTGGATACGGTGTCGTCCCCGGAGGGGCGCAATCAGACACAGCCTCTCCAAGAGCCGCTTACGACCGCCATGGCGCGGGAGTTGAAGCGGATGGTCGGCGTCCCCTTCGACGCGGACGACTTCGACTGGTCCCGCGTCCCCGAGCACCTGCGGATCACGTTCCGCATCGTCGACGAGCGGCGGCGGAAGCTCGCCGAGGACAAGGACCTTGAGGCGCTGCGCCTCCAGCTCAAGCCGAAGGCGCGGCAGGCGCTGTCCAAGGTCGCCGCGGCCACCGCCGAACGCGAGGGCGGTGAGTCCCTCGAACGCAAGGGCCTCACCGACTGGACGATCGGCTCCCTCAGCCGGGTCTTCGAGACGCGGCGCGCGGGGCAGCCCGTCAAGGCGTACCCGGCGCTGGTCGACGACGGGGACACCGTCTCCGTACGGCTCTTCGACACGGAGGCCGAGCAGCAGGCGGCGATGTGGAAGGGCACGCGGCGGCTGATCCTGCGCAACATTCCGGTCAACCCCGCAAAGTTCGCTTCCGAGAAGCTGACCAACGCGCAGAAGCTCGCGCTGTCGGCGAATCCGCACGGTTCGATCCAGGCGCTGTTCGACGACTGCGCGATGGCCGCGGCCGACAAGCTGATCGGCGACTTCGGGGGGCCCGCCTGGGACGAGTCGTCGTACCGGAAGCTGTACGACAAGGTGCGGGCGGAGATCGTCGACACGACCGTGCGGACGGTCGGCGCGGTCCAGCAGGTCCTCGCCGCCTGGCAGGCCGCCGAGCGGCGCCTCAAGGGCGTACGCAGCCCGGCGCTGCTCGCGAACCTCGCGGACGTGCGGGCGCAGCTCGACGCCCTTGTGCGGCCCGGGTTCGTCACGCAGGCCGGCATCCGGCGGCTCTCCGACCTGATGCGGTACCTGGTCGCGGTGGACCGCCGGCTCCAGCAGATGCCGGCCAACGTCCAGCGGGACACCACCCGCATGGAGAAGGTCCACGAGATGCGGGACGAGTACGCGTGGCTCCTGGAGCAGCTCCCTGCGGGCCGCCCGGTTCCCGCCTCGGTCCTGGACATCCGCTGGATGATCGAAGAACTACGGGTGAGCTACTTCGCGCACGCGCTGGGCACGGCGTACCCCATCTCCGACAAGCGGATCGTGAAGGCGATCGACGCGGAAGCCCCGTGACGAACCCCTGACACAGAGTGAGTTCGACCTGACCACTCCCCCTCCTGTACAGTCCTTCTCGCAGCCAGGGAAACCAACCCCCCAGCCGCACAAAGCAAGGTCCTGTGGAGCAGTTTGGAGTGCTCGCCACCCTGTCAAGGTGGAGGCCGCGGGTTCAAATCCCGTCAGGACCGC
>NZ_LIRL01000360.1 GCF_001419795.1 Streptomyces niveiscabiei | reverse complement strand
CCGCTACCCGAACGCCGGTTGGGAGGAGGAACTCCTCAAGATGAAGGCGGCCGGAGTCACCGCCGTCGCCTCGTACGTCATCTGGATCCACCACCAGCCGACCGAAGCCCCACCCCGCTTCGACGGCGACCTCGACCTCCGCCGCTTCGCCGAACTCTGCGCCCGCCACGGCCTCGACTTCATCCCCCGCATCGGCCCCTGGTCCCACGCGGAGGTACGAGGCGGCGGCCTCCCCGACTGGGTCCTGGCCCGCACCGACGCCCCCCGCACGGACGACCCGGCGTATCTCGCCGCCGTACAGCCCTGGTTCGAGGCGATCGCGGCCCAACTCGACGGCCTGCAAAGGGCGTCGGGCGGCCCGATCGTCGCGGTCCAGATCGAGAACGAGCTGTACGACCAGCCGGGCCACCTGCTCACCCTCAAGCGGATGGCTCAACAGGCGGGCATGGACGCGCCGTTGTGGACGTCCACCGCCTGGGGCGGAGTCCAGCTCCCGGGCGACGAGCTGATGCCGCTGTACGGCGGCTACCCCGAGACGTTCTGGACCGAGGCCGACGGCGGCTGGCCCGACACCTGCCGCAAGCACTTCTTCTTCACGCACCAGCGCGACGACGAAGGCATCGGCGCGGACCTCAGGCCGACCACCGTACGGGGCGTCGACTCGGCCGTGTACGCCGAGCGATTCCCGTGGGCCACCTGCGAGTTGGGCGGAGGGATGGCCGTCGCCTACCACCGCCGCCCGCGCGTCGACGCCGCCGACNNCTACATGTTCCACGGCGGCACCAACCCGGGCCCGGGCCTCGAGGAGTCCCACGCCACCGGCTACCCCAACGACCTGCCCGTCCTGACGTACGACTTCCAGGCGCCGCTGGGGGAGTACGGCCAGTACCGCGACGCTTACGACGAACTCCGGCTCCAGCACCTGCTGTTGGCGGAGTTCGGGAAGCGCCTCGCGCCGATGGAGTCGGTGCTTCCCCTGGAGGTGCCGACAGGGCAGCACGACATGGAGACGCTGCGGTGGGCCGTACGGACCGACGGCGAGTCCGGGTTCCTGTTCGTCAACAACCACCAGCCGCACGGGCAGTTGGCCGAGCATCCCGGCACGACGTTCACCGTCGGCGGGCTCACCTTCCCCAGTGAGCCGTTCACGGTTCCCCAAGGCGCCTATTTCTGCTGGCCGTTCAGGATGGAGTTCGGCGGGCTGCGCGTGGAATGGGCCACCGCGCAGCCCGTGTGCACGGTCCGGGACGGCGACCGCACGGTCCTCGTCCTGGCCGCGACCGAGGGCGTACCGGTCGAAGTCGCGCTCGGCGGGGGCGTCGGGGTGGACGCCCTGCCGGAAGGCGCCGAGGCCGGACCGGCGTTCGACGACGGGAGCGGCGTACTGATCACCGGCATCCGTCCCGGCACCGGCGCCCGGATCGACACCGGCACCGGGACCGACCTCCTCGTCCTCGACGCCGCCACCGCCCGCACCGCCTACAAGGGCTACGCCTGGGGCGCCGAGCGGCTGATCCTCTCCGCCGAGGGCGTCGTCCTCGACCGGCACCGCGCCGAGGTCCGCCTGCACGGCCGCACCCCGCACAGCACGGACACCGTCTCCTTCGCCGTCCTCCCCGCGCCGGAGCGGCTGCCCAAGGCGGAGGGGCTGAGCGAGACGCGGGACGGGGTACTCACGCGGTACACCCTGAGAGCAGCCGAGGCCCCGGCCCCCGTACCGGCCGTAGACCTCGTACGCCCTGCGGGTGACCCGCCCCCACCCGCCACCGGCGTCCTCCGGCGCGCCAGCGCCCCCGCCGACGAGTGGTACGGGCGGTCCGCCGCCGAGTACCGCGTACGCGTCCCCGCGCACGACCGGCCCGGCGTCCTGCGGCTCCACTGGTACGGCGACGTGGCCCGGGCGTACGTGGGGGAGCGGCTCGTCGCCGACCAGTTCTTCTCCGGCAGGCCCTGGGACATCGGCCTGGGGCTGATACCCGAGGGTGAGGAGCTGACGGTACGGGTACTGGCGTCCGACCCGTCCGCGCGGGTGTACCTGCCGGTGGAGCGGGAGGAGGGCGCCGGGATCCGGGGCGCGGAGATCGTCACGGCGCGGGTCTGGACGGTCGGCTGAGCGGCCGGCGCCACCTCCGGGAGACCCGAGGTGTACCCGCGTACCACTCCAGAGCCACTCCCGGCAGACCCGTACGGCCCGTAGTACCTGAGAGCTATGGGCCGTACGCCCTCCACACCCCTGCACCCCCTACAACCCGTACACCCTCTGCAACCCGTAGTGCTCCGGAG
>NZ_LIRL01000036.1 GCF_001419795.1 Streptomyces niveiscabiei | reverse complement strand
GCAGGCGATCGCCGAGCGCGCGGCGTCGCTGATCGCGGACGACATGGTGATCTACCTGGACGCGGGGACGACGTGCCAGTCGGTCGTCCCGTTCCTGGCGGCGCGCTCGGCGATCGCCTGCTTGCGCGGGATCTCCAGACCGGCGCGCGTCGAGCGTTCACGCGGGGGCGCGTGCCCGGCGCGTTCGGCCAGGCGTACGCCGCCCTGCACGGAGACGACCAGGCCCGTCCGCTCCAGCGCCGCGATGTCCCGGCGGACCGTCATGTGCGAGACGTCCAGCGCCGACGTCAGGTCACGGATGCTCAGCACGCCGCTCGCCCGCAGCAGCCGCAACAGCTCCTGGTGACGCTGCTCGGGGATCAAGGGGGCCTTGCCCGCTGGGCTCACTCGCGTCTCCTCGGCTGTCTACGGCGCGCGCGTTCAGCAGCCTAGCCGTCGAAATTCCGGTGTCCCGACTCGTGACATCGTGTGAATCTGTGTTCTAGCGTGTGCTCTCATGGTAACGAAGTTTACGGCTCTGGAGTCGATCACCCGTACGGGTGCGCTGCTCATCGTCCGGCTCGACAGTGCGGACGAGGCGCTCGCCGTGTCCGAGGCCGCCATCGAGGGTGGGTTCCGGGCGCTGGAGATCACGTTGTCCGTGCCGGGGGCGCTGGGGGTGATCTCCACGCTGGCTTCCCGGTACGGGGACGAGGTGCTTGTGGGGGCCGGGACCGTGCTGGACGCGCAGTCCGCGTTCGCGTGTGTTCAGGCGGGGGCCCGGTTGCTGGTCAGTCCCAATCTGGAGCCCGAGATGATCGCCACGGCGAATCGGTATCAGGCGGTGACTGTCAGTGGGGCGTTCACGCCGACCGAGATCGTGCGGACGATGGAGGCCGGGGCGGACATTGTGAAGCTGTTTCCGGCGGAGTTTTCTGGTGGGCCCGCGTATGTGCGGACCGTGCGGGCGCCGTTGCCGCAGGCGCCGATCATGCCTACGGGTGGGGTGACGCCGGAGAACGTGAAGGAGTGGTTCGACGCGGGGGTTGTTGCGGTGGGGGTCGGGAGCTTTGTTACCAAGGCGGCGCGTGTGGATGGTGATTATCGCCGGGTTACTGAGGCGGCGGCGGTGATGTTGCAGGCGATTGAAGGGGCCCGAAGGTAGGTGCTTCGTCTGCCGCGCCTTCGTGGCTGATCGCGCAGTTCCCCGCGCCCCTAAAGATCAGGAGTCGTCCCGCGTGAATCAGGAAACCCTCACCTCCTCTCCCGCCAAAACCTCTCCCTCCCTCCGTCTCCGCTGGGCCTTCGTCGCTCTTCTCGTCGTCGGCGGCATCGTCAACTACCTTGATCGGGCCACCCTCAGCGTCGCCAACACCACCATCTCCGGTGAGTTCGGGCTGAGTTCGACCGAGATGGGGTTGCTGCTCGCCGCGTTCTCGTGGCCGTACGCCATCGCGAATCTGCCTGCCGGGTATCTGGTCGACAGGTTCGGGCCGAAGAAGATGTACGCGTGGGCCGCTGGGCTGTGGTCGTTGATGACCATGGTCACCGCCGCCGCGAGCAGCTTCGGGCTTCTGTACGCCGCTCGTGTCGCGCTCGGTGTTGCTGAATCGCCTTTCTTCACCGCGAGTTTGAAGGTGAACGAGCGCTGGTTCGGCAAGGAAGAGCGGGCGTTGCCCATTTCCGTCGTCAACACCGGGTCCCAGATAGCCAACGCGATCGCGCCGCCCCTGCTCACCTCGTTGCTGATCGCCTTCGGCTGGCGGGGGATGTTTCTCGTGGTCGGGGCGCTCGGGATCTTCGTGATGCTGGTGTGGCTGCGGGTCTACCGGGACCCGACGTTGAGGGAACAGGCCCTGATCCGGGGGGAGGAGATCGCTGAGGGCGTCAAGGGCGGGGAGAGCAAGGCCAGTTGGGGTGCGTTGTTCGGGCAGCGGAACACGTGGTTCATGATCCTGGGGGCGTTCGGGATCTTCTACACGGTGTGGGTGTATCTGACCTGGCTGCCCAGTTATCTGGAGACCTCGCGGGGGTTCAGCCTCGCGGAGACGGGGTGGCTGGCTTCGCTGCCGTACCTGTGCGGGATCGGCGGCGTGCTGTTCGGCGGTGTCCTCTCCGGGCGGCTGATCCGGCGCGGGCTCCCGGCGGTCACGGCACGGAAGGTGCCGATCGTCGGCGGTGCCGTCCTCGCCGCGGCGGCCGTCCTGCCGGTCGCGTACGTCGACAGCACGCCCCTCGCTGTCGCCTTGCTGTCCCTCGGGTACTTCGCGGCGCAGGTGCCGATGGGGTGCCTGTGGACGCTCGCGTCCGACCTCGCCGCGCCGCACCAGGTCGCCTCGCTGGGGGCGATCCAGAACTTCGGCGGCTTCCTGGGCGCCGCGCTCGCGCCGATCGTCACGGGCGCGATCCTCGACGCGACCGGCAACAGCTACAGCCTGGTGTTCCTGGTGGGCGGGGTGCTGCTGCTGGTCGGGGGGATGTCGTACCTGTTCTTCGTGAAGGACACGCAGCACGAGGACACGCAGCGCGAGGACCCGCAGAGGTGAGGGCCTACTTCGTCATCGGCCCCGCCGGCTCCGGCAAGTCCAGCGTCGCCCTCCTCCTCGCGAAGCTGACCGGCGCGGCCCACCTGGACAAGGACACGGTCTGCACGAGGCTGACGGAAGCGCTGCTGAAGGCGGCCGGTACGGACCCCGACGACCGGGACGGGAACGCGTACTACCTGTCCACGGTAAGGGAGTTGGAGTACCTGACCCTCCTGGACCTGGCCCGCGACAACCTCGCCGTGGGCCGCTCGGTGGTCCTGGACGCCCCCTTCGGCAGCTACTTCGCGGACCCCGCCTTCCTCACGGCCACGGTGAAAAGCCACAGCTGGCCCGACGGTGTCGAACCGGTCGTAGTACACGTACGAGTTGACTCCGACACGGCCCAACAGCGCGTCAGAGCAAGGGGCTTGGCGCGGGACGCCTCGAAGCTGGCGGACTGGCCCGCCTTCTGGGCCAAGTCGCAGGCGAACCCCTGCCGTTGGGAGGGAGCGCGACGGCTGGAGTTCGACAACAGCGCGGATGGATTGACCGAGGAGACCGTACGAAGGGCACTCGCCCTCACTTCAGCGGCAGTTCCACCACGAACACCGTCCTCCCCGCCTCCTCCGCCAGCCTGATCGTCCCCCCGTGGGCCCGCACCAGCGACCGGGCCACCGACAGCCCCAGCCCGCTCCCGCCCCGGTCCCGGCTGCGCGCCTTGTCGATCCGGTAGAACCGGTCGAACACGCGCTCCCGGTCCTCCACCGGCACCCCGGGCCCCTCGTCGGCGACCCGGACGCACACCAGCTCCCCTTCGACCCGCACCTCGACGGACACGGCCGTATCCGCCGGCGTATGGACAGCCGCGTTGGTCAGCAGGTTGTCCAGCACCTGGCGGATCCGCTGGGGGTCGAGGCGCAGGGGCAATGACGAGGGCCCCGGCAGCACGGTCAGCGGGTGGTCCTTGTGGCTGGCCCGGAAGGCGTCGGCGGCCTGCTCCACGAGGTCCACCAGGTCCCCGTCGTCCATCCGCAGCGGCGCTTCGACCTCGGCCGCGTCGAGGCGGGCGAGCAGGAGCAGGTCGTCCAGCAGGAACCCCATCCGCGCGGCCTCGGCACGCAGGCGGGCGAGGTGGCGCTCCCGCTCCTCGGGGGCGTTGGCGGCGGCGTACTGGAAGAGGTCGGCGTACCCCCGTACGGACATCAGGGGCGTACGGAGCTCGTGCGAGGCGTCCGCGACGAACCGCCGGAGCCGCTGCTCGGCCTCGGCCCGCACGGCGAGGGAGTCGTCGATGTGTTCCAGCATCGTGTTGAAGGCGGTCCGCAGCTCCTCCACCTCGGGCCCGCCGCCCCGCTTGTCGGCGCGCAGGGGCAGCCGGGACGCGGAGTCCGTGAGGTCGTGGGACGCGATGTTGTGGGCCGTGTGGGCCATGTCGCTGAGGGGGTTGAGCCCGCGCCGCAGCAGTCGGCGGCCTATGACGACGAGGACGAGCAGCGCGAACCCGAAGGCGACGACCTGGATCTTGACCAGGCGCTGGACGGTGTCGTCGATGTCGTCCAGCGGCGCCGCGCTGACCAGGACGACGCCGGGCTCGACCTCGCAGGCGCGCAGCCGGTAGTCGCCGACCTCGTCGATGTGCTCGGTGCGCAGCAGCTCCTCGGCGGAGCCCCCCTGGGCCTTGGCGAGGGCGGTGAAACCGGAGACGTCCTGGGGGAGGTCGGTCGGGTCCTCGGGTTTACGCAGCTCGGGCTTGCCGTCCTTGATGTCGTAGACGGCGTAGAACCAGCTCCAGTACTTCTTGCCCGTCAGCTTGCCGGTGTCCGCGACGTTCTTGGACTGGGCGATCTGCGCCTGGGCGATCTGGGTGTCGAGCTGGGAGGAGAGGTAGTCGCGCATGTAGGTCGTGAGCGCTGTGCCGACGACCGCGAAGACGATCAGCGCGAGCGCGCCGAGGCCGAGCGCCAGGCGCGTACCGAGCCGCATGCGCCCGTACGAGCGCCGCAGTCGCGTGATCATTCGGCGGCCTGGCGGCGTACGACGTACCCGAATCCGCGCACGGTGTGGATCAGCGGGTCGCCGGTCGCGTCGAGCTTGCGGCGCAGGCGGCTGACGACCAGCTCGACGACGTTGGACCGGCCGCCGAAGCCGTACTCCCAGACGTGGTCGAGGATCTGCGCCTTGGTGAGGACGGTGGGGGAGCGGCGCATCAGGTAGCGCAGCACCTCGTACTCGGTCGGGGTGAGCGTGAGGAGCTTGCCCGCGCGGCGGACCTCGCGGGTGTCCTCGTCCATGGTCAGGTCGGCGACCTGGAGGACCGAGCGGGTGAAGCCGGGGCCCGCCGAGCGGCGCAGGACGGTCCTGAGGCGGGCCATCAGCTCCTCGACGGCGAACGGTTTCACCAGGTAGTCGTCGCCGCCCCGGGTGAGCCCGGCGACCCGGTCCGCGACGCCGTCGCGCGCCGTGAGGAACACCACAGGCACCATCGTCCCGGACCGGCGCAGCCGGTCGAGCACCCCGAAGCCGTCCACGTCGGGCAGCATCAGGTCGAGCACCACGATGTCCGGCTGGAACTCGGCGGCCAGGCGCAGGGCTTCCTCGCCCGAGTTCGCCGTCACCGCCTCCCAGCCTTCGTAGCGGGCGACCGTCGCCACGAGGTCGGCGATCGGCGGGTCGTCGTCCACGACGAGCAGGCGTACTTTCTCCACCCGTTCATAGTGCGCTACGCCACTGACAGGACGGGGCGCGCGGATCACACTCTCCAGGATCGATAATTAGTTGAAAGTCTTACGACAGGGTATCGACAGCTCCCGGCGGCGAAGCTCGTGTCCTGAGAAGCCGATCTAGGAGTTTCAGCCCGTGACGACCGTCCAGCAGTCTCCCCCCACACCCGCCGCCACGGGTATCCGACCGAAAGTCGTGGCCCGCACCGGCCTGTACGCCGTACTCGCCGCGAACGTCGCCGCCGTCGCCTACTTCGCCGCCGACGCCGGGTTCGGCTCCAACGCGCTGATCGTGCTCGGCCGCTTCACCGGGCTGTACGCGTCCCTGTTCATGGCCTTCCAGCTGCTGCTGGTCGCCCGCCTGCCCTGGCTCGACCGCCGCATCGGCATGGACCGCCTGACCAACTGGCACCGCTGGACCGGCTTCGGCCTCCTGTGGACCCTCGTCGGGCACGTCGTCTTCATCGCCTTCGGCTACGCCGACCTCGCCGGGACGATGGACCCGGTTAACCAGATCGTCAACCTCGCCGAGACCACCGAGGGCGTCCTGCGGGCCGTCGTCGCCTGGTTCCTGATCCTGGTCATCGGCGGCGCCTCCGCCCGCTGGGCCCGCCGCCGCCTCGCGTACGAGACGTGGCACTTCATCCACCTCTACACGTACGTCGCCGTCGTCCTCGCCTTCACCCACCAGGTCGCGATCGGTACGACCTTCACGGCGTCCCCGGCGGCCACCGCCTACTGGTACACGCTCTGGGGTGCCGCCCTCGGGTCCGTCGCGCTCGGCCGCTTCGTGCTGCCGCTGTGGCGCAACTGGCGCCACCAGCTGCGCGTCTCGGAGGTCGTCCCCGAGTCCGACAACGTCGTCTCCGTGCACATCACCGGCCGCGACCTCGACAAGATGCCCGCGCAGGCCGGCCAGTTCTTCCTGTGGCGCTTCCTCACCAAGGACCGCTGGTGGCAGGCGAACCCCTTCTCCCTGTCCGCCGCCCCCGACGGACTGCGCCTGCGCCTCACCGCCAAGGCGGCAGGTGACGGCTCGGCGGGCCTGCGCCACATCAAGCCCGGCACCCGCGTCTTCGCCGAGGGCCCCTACGGCGCGTTCACCGCGCTGCACCGCACCCGCACCGACGCGCTGCTCATCGCGGGCGGCGTCGGCGTCACCCCGATCCGCGCCCTCATGGAGGACCTCACCGGGCACGCGATCGTCATCTACCGGGTCGGCTCCGAGCGCGACGCCGTCCTGTACGACGAGCTGCGCGACCTCGCGCACGCCAAGGGCGCCGAGCTGCACCTCGTCACCGGCCCGCCCGTCCCCGACCGCCTCGCGCCGGGCGGCCTCGCCGCGCTCGTACCGGACATCGCCGAGCGGGACGTCTTCCTGTGCGGGCCGCCGCCCATGATGAACGCGGTCCTCGGCACTCTGCGCGAGCTGGACGTGCCCAAGCCGCAGATCCACTTCGAGCGCTTCAGCCTGGCGGGATGAGAGAAACACCGTGAAACGAGCCATTCCTGTTCTTGTCCTGTCCGTCGCCGGGCTGATCCCCGTCTTCCGGTACGAGCCGGGCGTCGCGTCCTCGTCGGCCGGCAGCAGTGCCGCGGTGGTCGCGCCCTCCCCGTCGGGTGCCTCGGGAACCGTGTTCTCCGGTCCGACCGTCCCGACCGAGAAGGGCGACGTCCAGGTACAGATCACGTACCAGGGCGGGAAGATCAGCGCCGTCAAGATGCTGAAGCAGCCCGACCACCCGCAGACGACCGCCGCCGTGCCGAAGCTGATAGCGGCGACGCTGAGCGCGCAGAGCGCGGACATCGACACGGTGTCCGGGGCGACGATCACCAGCAACGGGTACAAGAAGTCGTTGCAGGCGGCGATCGACGCGCACGCGGCTTCTGCTTCTTCTTCGGCTGCTTCTTCCGGGGCCGCCGCTTCTTCGGCGAAGGTCGTCGCCGGGCCCACCGTCGGGACTGAGAAAGGCGACGTCCAGGTCGAGGTCACCTTCGACGGCGACAGCATCGCGGCCGTCAGGATGCTGAAGCAGCCCCACCATCCGCAGACGACGGCCGCCGTGCCGAAGCTCATCGCCGAGACGCTGGAGGCGCAGAGCTCGGACATCGACACCGTGTCGGGTGCGACCATCACCAGTGACGGCTACAAGGAGTCCCTCCAGGCCGCGATCGACGCGAAGGGCTGAGCTGTGCACCGGGTCGAGCACGTCATGGGGTTTCCGGTCTCGCTGCGGATCGACGACGAGGAGGTTCCCGAGAGCCTCGGGGACGCCGTCTTCGACTGGCTGCGCGAGGTCGACGAGCGGTTCAGCCCGTTCAAGTCCGGCAGCGAGGTCTCGCGGTACGGGCGGGGCGAGGTGACCGACGGGGAGCTGAGCGCCGACCTCGTCGAGGTGCTCGCCCTGTGCGAGGAGTACCGGGTTGCCACCGGCGGAGCCTTCGACGTCCGGCTGCCCGGCCGGGACTTCGACCCGTGCGCCGTGGTCAAGGGCTGGTCCGTGCAGCGCGCGGCCGACCTGCTCACCGGGGCGGGCGTACGGCGGTACTGCCTCAACGCCGGGGGAGACGTCGTGGTGCGCGGCGGGCCCTGGCGGGTCGGCGTACGCCACCCCGAGGCCGCCGACCAGCTGTGCGCCGTCCTGGAGCTGACCGAGGGGGCCGTCGCCACGTCCGCCCGGTACGAACGCGGGGACCACATCATCGACGGGCGTACGGGGGCCGTCGCCACCGGCCTCGACAGCCTCACCATCGTCGCGCCCTCCCTGACACTGGCCGACACGGTCGCCACCGCCGCCTTCGCCATGGGCCGCGAGGGCGTCGAGTGGGCCGCCGGGCGCGCCGGGTGCGAGGTCTTCGCCGTGGTGGCGGGCGGGGAGGTGCTGCGCACGGCTGGGGTGCCTGTGGTGCCGTCGGCGGGGTGAGCGGGTACGGGAACGGGCGGGCCCCCGGAGTCGATCCGGGGGCCCGCCCGTGTGTACGGGGCTGTACGTGCCGAGCGTTGTGCCCGCGGCCCACAGGCCGCCCCGTACGGACCGCCTTCAGCGCGCCAGGGGAATCAGCGGACTCGCAGGTGTGCCGCAGGGGGTTCGGGGCAGACGCTCACAGGTGGTCGGCGGGGCGCCTGCGGGAGCGGTCGGCGGGGCGCGTCCCGTATGGCGAAATTCAGACAGTGGACCCGTTGAAGAGATGCAACACAAGCGGTCTACACTCTCCCCGCAACGGCCCGACACGCGTCGGCAGCGGGCTGATTCGGCCAGACCCGAAGGGTGTTCGGCGTTTTGATACGGATAGATTCAGTCACCAAGCGGTACCCGGACGGCACGACAGCCGTCGACCGGCTCTCCCTGGAGATACCGGACCGCGCGATCACCGTCCTGGTCGGCCCCTCGGGCTGCGGCAAGACCACCACCCTGCGGATGATCAACCGGATGGTCGAGCCCAGCGAGGGCACGATCTCCATCGACGGTGTCGACACGCGTCAGCAGCCGGTCAACACCCTGCGCCGGGGCATGGGTTACGTCATCCAGAACGCCGGCCTCTTCCAGCACCGCACGATCCTCGACAACATCGCGACCGTGCCCCGCCTGTTGGGCGTGAGCAAGGCCGAATCCCGGGACCGCGCACGGGAGTTGATGGGCCGCGTCGGCCTGGACGCCGCGCTCGCGAAGCGTTACCCCTACCAGCTCTCCGGCGGCCAGCAGCAGCGCGTCGGCGTGGCCCGCGCGCTCGCCGCCGACCCG
>NZ_LIRL01000359.1:222-2189 GCF_001419795.1 Streptomyces niveiscabiei | reverse complement strand
CTGGTGGACACGCCCGACCTCCTGCCAGGCGTCCCAGTTCACCGACACGGTGTACGGGCCGCCGGCGGCGGAGCGGTGCTGGGCGTAGGCGTCGAGGAAGGCGTTCGCGGCGCAGTAGTCGACCTGGCCGAGGCCCCCGCTGAAGGCGATGGTGGAGGAGCACAGGAGCAGGAAGTCGAGCGGTGTCGCGCCGAGGACCGCGTCCAGGACGAGGGCTCCGCGCACCTTGGGCGCCAGCACCTTCCCGGCCGCTTCCGGGGTCTTGAGCTGCATGACGCCGCCCCCGGGGACCCCGGCGGCGTGGATCACGCCGTGGAGGGCGCCGAACCGGGCGGTGGCCTCGGTGACAGCGGCCCGCATCCGCTCCTCGTCGGTGACCTCCGCCGCCAGCACCAGCACCTCGGCGCCCAGCTCCTCCAGGGCCAGGACCTTGCGTATCCGCGCGGCAGTCCCGTCGGTCCCGTCGGTCCCGGAGTGCGGCGCGGCGAGCAGCCCGGCCCACTCCTCCCGCGCGGGCAGGGGCGAGCGCCCGACCAGGACCAGGCGGGCCCGCGCGGTGCGCGCGAGGTGTTCGGCGAGGGTCAGGCCGATGCCGCCGAGCCCGCCGGTGATCAGGTAGACGCCCCGCTCGCGGACGCGGGCGGGGGGCCGCGCGGGCTGCTCCAGCCGTACGGGTTCCCAGCGCGGTGTCCAGCGGCCCCGGCCCCGGTGGGCGACGACGGGGTCTTCGGGGCGCCGTACGAGTTCGGTGAGGAGGCGGCCTGCGTCCGGGGCGTGGCGCGCGATGTCGATGCTCTGCGCGGTGAGGCCGGGGTGTTCCTGCGGGGCCACGGTGACGGGTCCGGTGACCGTCGCCTTGGCGGGGGTGACCGTCTCGCCGTCGGTGACCTGGCGCAGGCCGTCCGAGACGACGGCCAGGTGCAGGGGGCCGTCGTCGCCCCGGGCGCCCCGGGCCTGGACGAGGAACAGCAGGCTGTCGAAGCCGCGTTCCTGGAGTTCGCCGAAGGGCACCGGGTCGTCGCCGGTCACGGTCCACAGGTGGACGACCGTCCGCGGCGGGGCGGCGAGCGCGCCCAGCAGCGCGTCGTAGTCCTCCCGGCGGCCGGGCGCCAGCGCGAACCGCCCTTCGGCGAGCCGCTGGAACCGCTCACCCCGGACCACCGTGACCACCTCGTGCCCGGCCCGGGCCAGCCGGTCGGCGATGCGCTGTCCGGTGCCGTGGTCGTCGAGGAACAGCAGCCAGCTGCGGGGGTCGGCCGCGAGGTCCTCGTCGTGCACGGGGTCGAGGGGCGCGGTGGAGGCCCAGGAGGGTACGGAGAACCAGCCGGCGAGGTCCTCCTTCCTGGCCATGGACGGGGTCTCGGCCGGTGCCGGGCGCGGGGCGGTGGTGTCGTCGACCCAGTACCGGCGGCGTTCGAAGGGGTACGTGGGCAGGGGGACGCGGCCCGGTGTCTCGCCCGCGTTGACGCGGTCCCAGTCGGGCTCCACGCCGGCCAGCCAGAGGCGGCCCAGCGAGGTGAGCAGGAACCGGGCGGCGGGGGTGCTGTCGTGGGCGGCGGGCAGCGAGGACAGGGACATGCGGTCGCCGGCTGTGCCCTCGGGGAGCAGTTGCAGGGCGAGGCTGCTGTACGCCTGCCCGGGGCCGACCTCCAGGAGGATGCGGCCGGGGGTGCGCCACAGCTCCTCGACGGCGCCGGCGAAGCGGACGGTCTCGCACATGTGGCGCGCCCAGTAGGCGGGGTCGGTGGCCTGCTCGTCGGTGATCCAGGTGCCGGTCACGTTGGACAGGTAGGGGATCGTGGGCGGGTTCAGGGTCACGGTGCGGGTCAGCTCCGTGAGCGGGGCGCGGCCCGGTTCCATCATGTGCGAGTGGAAGGCGTGCGTGGTCTGGAGGCGGCGGGCGGCGACGCCGTCGCGGGTGAGGCGCTCCTCCAGTGCGGCGACCGCGTCCGTGTCCCCGGCGAGCA
>NZ_LIRL01000359.1:0-155 GCF_001419795.1 Streptomyces niveiscabiei | reverse complement strand
AGGACGCCGGCGACGCAGGCCGCGACGTACTCGCCGATGCTGTAGCCGAGCATGGCCTGCGGGCGGATGCCCCAGTCCGTCCAGAGCCGGGCCAGCGCCCACTCCACCATGAAGGTGGCGGGCTGGGCGTACAGGGTGCGGTCGAGTTCGGCGGC
>NZ_LIRL01000358.1 GCF_001419795.1 Streptomyces niveiscabiei | reverse complement strand
ATATGTGGATAAGAGGCCCCCCTGGAGGGCACCGCCCCCACCCGCTGGGGCCTGTCCTTCACGGCCCCCGACGAGCAGGGGGTACTCCGTCAGGTGGTGGCGGAGTTCACCTGGGGCCTCCTGCAACGGGTCGCGGTCAGAGACTGAACCGGCACACGGCCGGGGCTGAACCGGCGCACGGTCAGGGGCTGAACCGGCCCGCGCTCACACTCGCTCCAGCACGGCCGCCACGACCCGGTCCACCGACCCGGTGTGCAGCGACAGGAACAGGTTCGGCTCGACGAGTTCCAGCTCCATCACGCAGGGCCGCCCGTCGTCCCCGTCGACGAGGTCGACCCGCGCGTACAGCAGCTCCCCGCCCCCGGGTACGGCGGCCAACGCCCGTTCGGTGGTGGCGAGTTCGTCCTCGGTCGGCTCCCACACGGTCAGCCCGGGATGCGCGACCTTCCGCGCGTCGTACGCCGTCCCCAGCGCGAGCACCGCCCCCTTGCGGCTGGCGTGCAGCAGCCGCCCCCCGAAGAACTGGAGCGCCCGCTCCCCCTGCGCGTCGATGCTCCGCACGTACGGCTGGACCATCGCCGTGAACCCCTCGGCGTGCATCCGCGCGATCTGGCGTACGGCGGTGTCGTGGTCGTCGGGCGTGTAGCGGGCGGCGAAGCGCGCACCGGCGCCGGAGGTGGGCTTGACGACGTACTCACTCCCGAGAGGTAGCTCCGCGGTCTCACCCGGCGCCACATACCTGGTGGGGACGGTGGGGACACCGGCCGCCGCCAGCTCCCCCAGGTACCGCTTGTCGGCGTTCCACCGCACGATCTCCGGCGGATTCGCGAGCCGCGTCACGCTCCCGCACTTCGCCGTCCAGGCCAGGAACTCCGCCGACCGCCAGGAGTAGTCCCAGGTCGACCGTATGACGGCGAGGTCGAAGGACGCCCAGTCCACCTCGGGGTCGTCCCAGACCACCGCCTGAGCCTCCGCCCCGGCCGACCGCACCGCCGCGACCAGCCCCGGCAGATCGGGATCGGCGACGACCTCGGGTCCTGGACGGCAGGTGACGAGCGCGATACGAGGCACGGGACCCCTACTTTCGTACGACGGTATGAGCCACAAACGCCCTGCACTGTAGATCCCGGCCCGCGCCCCCGGTCAACACCCGTCCCGTAGCCCTCAGGTACGACGTACCCCTGGCCCGGCGCTTGACCTTCCCCTTCGGTGAAGCCCCAGCATCGACACCGGACCGACCCCGAGCCCTCCGCGGGCCGCACCCCGAAGGAACCGGATGACTCTGCTGACGATCGGCGCCTTCGCCCGGGCCTGCCGCCTCTCCCCCAAGGCCCTGCGCCTGTACGACGAACTCGACCTGCTGCGCCCCGCACAGGTCGAACCCGGCACCGGCTACCGCCGTTACGCGCCGGAGCAGTTGGAACAGGCCCGCCTGGTGGCGTGGCTGCGCCGCCTCGGCATGCCGCTCGCCCTCATCCGCGGCCTGCGGGACCTGCCGCCGCCGGACGCCGCCCGCGAGATCCGCGCGTACTGGTCGCGGGTCGAGGCGGAGACGGCCGTACGCCGCGACCTCGCGGAATTCCTCGTGGACCACCTCTCCGCCCCACCGTCCAGGAAGGACACCACCATGCTCGAACTCCGCTGCCACGCACGCTCCGACCGCGGCCTCGTCCGCCCCGCCAACCAGGACACCGCCTACGCCGACCAGCGCCTCCTGGCCGTCGCCGACGGCTACGGCGCGGCGGGCGACACCGTGAGCGGCGCGGCCGTCGCCGCCCTGCGCACCCTCGACACCGGACGCCTCCCGGCCGGCGGCGTCCTCGGCCTCCTGGAGGACGCCGTCACCTCCGCGACCGAGGCCGTCCGCAACGCCGCCGACGCCGACGCCGACGCCGACCGGGACAGCGGTACGACCCTGACCGCCCTGCTGTGGACCGGCAGCCGCCTCGGCCTGGTCCACATCGGTGACTCCCGCGCGTACCTCCTGAGGGGGACGGGTCTCTTCCGCATCACCCACGACCACAGCGTCGTCCAGTCCCTCCTGGACGAGGGACGCCTCACCGAGGAGGAGGCCCTCTCCCACCCGGACCGCATGCTCCTGCTGAAGTCCCTCGACGGCAGGGGAACCACCACGGGTACTCCCGACCTACACCTCCATGAGGCCCGCCCCGGCGACCGCTACCTGCTCTGCTCCGACGGTCTTACCCGGGTAGTACCCGAGGACCAGATCCGCGCCGTCCTCACGACGGCCACGACCCCGGCCGACGCCACCCGCACCCTGATCGACGCGGCCAACGCGGCAGGCGGCGAGGACAACGTGAGCTGCGTGGTCGCGGACCTGACGGAGACGGCAGAAACGACAGAGACCGCGACGCCGGAAGAGGCCGCAGCGCCGACGGCCTAGTGCCGTGACCGGTATGGTTCGCCGGGTTGCAGGGGAGGAGCGCCGTGTTCGTCGAGATCGTCTTTGCTGGTCTGCCCATTGACCGAGATGAGGTCGAGGAAGCGCTGGACGCCGCGTTCGGTCCGGACGGCGAGGTCACGGGCGCGGGCAGCGGGACGGGTCGCTGTCATCTCGACCTGGAGGTCGAGGAAAACCTCGATCGCGGCCTGGCAATGGAACGGGTGCGCTCCGTGCTGGCCGGGCTCGGCGTGCTGGAGCACGCGACGTTGAACGTCAGCGACTGATCACGCGGCAGCTGGTCGTCCGCCCCAGCGCAGGCCCTTCTCGCTGCGGATGCGAGCACGCTCCCTCCGCTGGGCCGCCAGGACGTCGGGATGCCGGGCGTTCTTGTTGCGCCATCGCAGGTGGGCGTGCGGGGCCCTGGTCTGGACGGTGTGGTTGCGGTGGTGGGAGCTGGCGACGGTGAACTGCCGCAGCGTCCCGAAGTGGGCCTCGATTGACGTAGATCGGGGCGCCATCCGGGCGGGCGGCGCGGATCGACTTCAGCGCGGCCAGAGTGCTGGCGGTGCCTTCGCGGCGGCGGTTGACGCCCCACAGGCGGTCGTCACCGACGGAGTAGCAGCCGTGGAAGCAGGTCACGCCGTGGGTGCGGTGGAAGGTCGCCGGTAAGCGGTTGGGCCTACCCTGCTTTGCCCAGCAGGAGCCGGCGGTGGGCTGGATGCCCAGGGGGCCGAACTCGTCGAAGGCGAAGACCCGGTCCGGGAAGTGCGCCGGCACGTGCTCGATGCGGTCGAGCTCGGCGTCGCGTTCGGGATCGGGCGGCTCTTTCCAGATCTTCGTGCGTTGGAAGGTGATCCCCCGGCGCCGGAGCAGGCACCGTAACGCTTCCCGGCCGATCCGGATCACGCGTCCGTGTACTCGCCCACTGAGGGGCCAGGCAGGCCAGGCCGATCTCGTGAAACCGGTGGATCACCTCCCGCACGGTGTCCTCGTCGGCCTGAACCAGCTGGGCGATCACCGGGACGCGGTTCCCGCCGGCCGAGGCCAGCAGCATCATCGCGCGTCGGTAGCGCACCGAGTTGGTACTGCCCCGGCGCACGATCTGCTGCGCTTCTGTCCTTCCTGGTCGGTCAACCGGCGTACACGGACAGGCTCGGCCACTCGCAGCTCCAGTGATCGAAACGGACGTGACCGCCCATCCAACCGCCCCAGCCACGAACCCGGCGAACCTTCCCGGTCAGAGCACTAGGGCCTGTCCGAGGGGTCGCGTGACAGGCTAGCTGGTAAATCGCACCTTCTTCCGGCAACGGACCGGCATCCCGTGGCGGGACCCGCCGATGCGGTTCGGCAACTGGAAGTACGGTGCATGACAGGCATCGCAGGTGGTCGGCGGATGGCATGTGGGACAGGATCTTGCTGGCCGTCCAGGCAGACGCCGATGCCGAGGGCCGTCTCGTCTGGACGATGACGGGGGTGGACTCGACGGTCTGCCGGGCGCACCAGCACGCGGCCGGTGCACGAAAGCAGCCTCCGCAGGTCCCTGGTCGGCGGAGTCGGCCCGCTCATCATCGGGACGACGAAGGGCTGGGCCGCTCCCGAGGAGGGCTGACCACGAAGATTCATCTGGTGGGTGAAGGCGGGCGGCGTCCGCTGGCCGTGCTGATCACACCGGGGCAGGCAGGCGACGGGCCGCGGATGATCCCGGTGCTGGAGCGCGTCCGTGTGCCGCGCCCGGCCGGCGGGCATCCTCGCACTCGGCCGGACCACCTCAGCGGCGACAAGGCGTACAGCTCCCGCCGCAACCGCCGCTATCTGCGACGTCGGCAGATCAAGCACACCATCCCCGAGCCCCGCGACCAACGATCCCAGCGGCAAAACCGTGGCAGCAAGGACAGTCGGCCCGCCGCCTTCGACCGGGCCCGGTATGCCCGCAGGAACGAGATCGAGCGAACGATCAACGCCCTCAAAGGCTTCCGCGCCGTGGCCACCCGCTTCGACAAACGGGCGTACGTCTTCCACGACACGGTGACTGTCACCGCGATCCGGCTGTGGCTCCGCTCCTGATCCCGGCTCGCTTACTTCCGAATCACCGTGCCTACCGCAGGACTGGGCGGTTGGCGGATGTGTACTCGTCCGCGATGTTGAACACGCTGGCGCAGGGTGGGCATTCGGCCTGGCCGAAGATGTGGGCGATTCCGTCGGCGAGGGCCCCGTGCCCGTCGCGGACGGCAGTTTCGTGCATCCACCGGCCGGTGCCGGAGAGTGCCTCGGGAGACACCGGCCGAAGGTCGCGACGGTCTACGTCGCCCAGGTGCCAGTCCCGGATCGCTGAATAGCGCCCATGGTCACCGATAGCGATCGTCACTTCCACGGCGCAGTGGGGGCAGGCCAGGTGGTAGAAGTCATCCGTGAAGTCCCCCAGGACGGCACTCCAGTGGTACTCCTCCTTGGCCGCGAGCGAATCGAGGAAGGTCGCAAGGTAGTCGGCCGGCCGCGATTGCAAGTGCCGATCCAGCAGCTTGCGGAACTCCGCGATCGCGTCGGCGCAGTCCGCCAGTAGATCGTCGCAGCCGTGGTTTCCTGCCGCGCGTCGCAGGATCGCTCCGGCCAGTCCACGCGCCTGTGCGCTCTCCGAGGCGAGACGCACCAGGCGCGGCAGGGCGGCAAAGCTGGCGGGGAAGACGAGGTCGTGTTCGAGGACCAGTCGGTATCCCAGCTCCTCCCATGCTTCGGCGTTGTCCTCGAGGTCCACCCGTTCCAGAAGCACGGGGACGCGATCGACATCCCCATAGCAGTCGTGCATCCGCGTCCAGTTCACCACCTGAGCATTAAAGCGCCCCCCATGGCAGTCGGGGTGGACCCTCTGTTCCTGACCTACCGGACAGACCCTAGGCGTCCTCGGCCTCCGCCTCGGCCGGCTCCCAGTCCAGCAGCCGCACCTTCGCCACCGTACGGACATGCGTACGCATCGCGGTCGCCGCCTTGCGCGCGTTGCGCTCGGCGACCGCGTCGAAGATGGCCTGGTGCTGGGCCCACGAGCGGCTCGGCCGGCCGGGCTGGCGCAGCGACTCCGTCCGGCTCTCGGCGATCTGCTCGGCGATGGACCGCATGAACTCGGCGAGCAGCGCGCTGTGCGCCGCCGCGGTCACCGCGGAGTGGAAGAGCCGGTCGCCCTCGATGCCGTGCCCGCCGGCCTCGATCTCCTCGGCCATGTGCGCGAGGGCGGCCCGCATCGCGTCGAGGTCCTCCTCGGTGCGCCGCTCGGCGGCGAGTTCGGCGAGTTTCGTCTCCAGCGCCTCGCGCGCCTCCAGCACGTCCGGCAGCCGCCTGCGCCGCTCGACCATCCGGTCGACGGGTTCGACGTCGAGGCTGTCGCGCACGAGGTACGTCCCGCCGCCGTGCCGCGCCTCGACCAGGCCCTGCACCTCCAGGACCACGATCGCCTGCTTGACCGAGGCCCGGCTGACCCCGAGCCGCTGTGCGAGATCCCGCTCCGGCGGGAGGCGGTCCCCGGCGGCGAGTCCGCCGTCGACCACGTACTGCCGCAACCGGTCGAGCACCTGCTCGTACAGGCGCTGCTTGGTCATCGGCCGCAGGGCGTCGTTCACGGGATCCCCCTCTTTCGGGCGGGAGCCTAGCATCGGGAGGTCGGCCCGAAGTGGCTCGGTGGACGAGTGGCTGGGTGGCTGAGTGGTCGAGTGGCTGAGCCAATTCTCGCGCACCCTCTTGACGGCCGTCGAGCGACGCACTCTAATCAGCCGACACAAGAAAGTGGCTGAGCCACTGGACCACTCGCGAAAGTGGCTGAGCCACTCAGCCAATGAACCACTCGGCCGCTGGGCCGCTGGGCCGCTTGGGCGAGTGGCTCAGCCACTCAGCCACCTGGCCACTCGACCAGTCAGCCACTCGACCACCCGGCCACCTGGCCACCCGGCCAGTCAGCCACTCGACCACC
>NZ_LIRL01000357.1 GCF_001419795.1 Streptomyces niveiscabiei | reverse complement strand
TCGAATCCTGCCGAGTGCACAGCAGGTCAAAGACCCCTCAGGATCATTCCCGAGGGGTCTTTTCCGTGCCGTACAGCAACGGCCTTTAGCCGGTACCGCCCATGGCACCGACGCCCGCGACGCCTACGTCATCGCCGACACCGCCCGCCTGCGAAAGGACTTCGCCCACGTCGAGATCCCCACCAAGCTGGCCGCCGACCTGGCCCTGCTCACCACCCACCGCTCCGACCTGATCGCCGACCGGGTCCGCTTACTCAACCGCCTCCACGACATACTCACCGGCATCAGCCCCGCCCTGGAAGCAGCCTTCGACTACGCCGGCCACAAGGGCGCCCTCGTCCTGCTCATCGGCTACCAGACCCCCGCCGCACTACGCCGCCGCGGACAGACCCGCCTAACCCGCTGGCTCACCGCCCGAGGCGTGCGACACCCTGAAACAGTCGCCGCCACAGCCCTGACAGCCGCGCATGCCCAGCACATCCAACTGCCCGGCCAGGACACCGCCGCAGACCTCGCCGCACAGATACTGGCCCTGGACGAACGCCTCAAGCAGCTCGACCGGCAGATCAGCGACGCCTTCCACACCCACCCACAGGCCGCCATCAGCGAGTCGCTGCCCGGCATCGGCCCCATCCTGGGCGCCGAATTCCTCGTCGCCGCAGGCGACCTGGCCGCCTACCCAGACGCTGGTCACCTCGCCTCCGCCGCCGGCCTCGTTCCCGTCGCCAAAGACTCCGGACGCCGCACCGGCAACCTCCACCGGCCCCAGCGCTACAGCCGCCGCTTACGCCGCGTGTTCTACCTCTCCGCGCAGACCAGCATCATCCGCAACGGCCCTAACCGCACCTACTACCTCAAGAAGCGAGCCGAAGGCCACAAACACATACCCGCCGTCATCGCCCTCGCCCGCCGACGCGTCGACGTCCTGTGGGCTCTCCTTCGCGACAACCGCCCCTTCACCACCGCGCCACCACCAGCTGGTGCAGCCAAAGCAGCCTGACTCGGTCAAGACGACCAGACCGGCTGCCCACCCGTCATCAGTGCTCAAGGCCGTGCTTGTGAAGTGCCGCACTCGCCTGGAAGCGGATGCGCCCGCAGCGATCGTGTTCTGCCTCGGACGCGTCCGGAGGACAGCAGCAATGGCGGGACAGCCACCGAAGGTCGTCAGGATCGAGCCAGAGGGGTACGCGCCCCTTCTCCTGTTCGCTCTTCGAGTCAGTCGGTTCGACGGCAGTCATGCAGGGAGCGTAGCCGGGCCTTCGCGGGCCCACTCTGGCGAAGACCTGTCCCGTCCGACCCGCACAGCGGGCTTGACTCGGTCATTAAGACTCCACCGACCTGGACATCTCGGCACATCACGTCAAAAGCCGATCAAGCCAATGACTAATTTGTGAATCGGCCTCAACCGATTCCCTGATGCATGCGATCTTCTGATCCACCACCGGGTCTTTCATGCGGGTTGCAAACCATATTGCTGCTCGAATTTCGTGAGCGATCCAGCTTTTGCCGGAAACGGGCTTATCAAGCCACTCATTCACTATGACTAGCCGCTCAGGACTGAGCTGAAGAGGGGCTGGATTACACTTGGAAGTAACGTCAGCAAGTACCCAAGCAGCCATCCTGCGTACGGAATCATCCGCATCCGCGAAGTAGAGTTCCGTAAATTTTGGCAACAGCTCAAGCAACCGCTCTTCGCCCGGAAGGAATGATTCGCCAATCCATGCCATAGACCAACAAGCGGCGAATCGAACCACGCTATTTTCATCGTCAACGCAATTTACCGCATCCTCGAAGCAAGCTTTGCAGATTTCAAGGGCCTCGCCAGCCTCCAGACCGAGCAGTTCAAGTTCTTCCTCTCCCTGCCGGGCCCAGTACGCGAGGTGCATCAACGCACCCAAGGCGCTAACACGATCGGGTTCGGAATCTCCGTCGATCCAGTCTCGAAGAACTCGAACAATTTGCTCCACCTGCGCATTTCGGGGGAGCCGCACAAAAAAGAGCCTGGTAAGAACCGTGACAAACGGCGAGTCACCACGCATGGCATCATGCACATCTTTTTGAGCGATTTCGATAAGCTGCTTCCCGTATCTCCCAGTTAGTAGCGCATCGTAGTCCGAATCATCAACGTAAGACACGACAAGGTGCATAGCCCTATCCACCAACGAGGACGGCGCTTGCACTTCATCAACGAGGCATTGGTAGAGCAAGTGGCGAAGATATTCATCGGGACTATCTGTTGATTCACCCTCATCGAATTCGTCGGGATCATCGAGTTCAGCCTGCTCCTCGTCGTACGTCTCGGCAAGCTCACACAGGAACTCAATAACGCGCCTACCTCTGCGGCCGGCGAGAACCCCGTAGAGTGCAATCACCTCTCGCCAGCGAGGATCGCCGACATGCTCTATTATTTCCTGGACTGAATCCCCGTCAAGGGACGCCCCCTCGTGCCAGGCCTGAGAAATCGCAACAGCAGTCAAATACTCTTGAAATGTCAGGTGTTTGAACTCATACATTGGCTGCAGGGTGCCCTCATGGACTGTATATCCAATCAAATTCAGCAGGCTGCTGCGAAATTCGATACGCCTGAGCAGCTCTTGAGGGCTTGTTGTGCAGTAGCCGAGTACTTCTTCCAATTCACCGCGCGCTCTACGGAACAACGAGAGCATCTCATCGTGACTAATTTGCTGCTTACCTGAAGTAGTCATGGAGTGGGCGAGATAAGCAAGGTGTGGCTTGACTTCATCAAGGTCTAGAGGTTCGTGCCCCTCGACATTCCAGGTCATCAGCAACAGTTCGATGGCCTTCTCATAGAGCACCGAACGCTTTCGCGGAAGGTCTCCTACCCAGCGCTGGACAAGAAGTAGAGTTGTCAGTAGCAGCGGATTCACGGCCAGACGTCGGACCCGATCTGTATCTATAATTTTCACTGCGAGCTCATTTGCCCGCTGTGCCGTTGCCTGAGTATCGCCGTAGACTTGCCTATGCCAGGAAGCGGTAAGAGCTCGAATATCTTCGTTACGAAGTTCTGCAATCCGATATTTAGCGAATCGATCACTTACGAAACCGGCTACTTCTCTGAACCCAGCCTCACGACAAGTGATAATCACGGCACACAACGGGTACCGCATCATGAACGTTCGGAGCTGGCGGAGGAACTTGGCTCTATCGGCCGTGGTAGGAAACTCGTCCAGCCCATCGATAAGGATAAGGGCCCCACCATCCCTAACGGATTGATCCACCAAAGCAGCAAAATTGGTCCGAATGGCAGGTATTTCCGCCCGTTCAGGGATGCTGTGCAACACTTCAAGCAAAGGCGAGTTTGCACCCTGAATTTCTCGACACCTCAACACCAAAGGCAATCGACTCAAGATCGGAAGACCATCCGCAATGCGCGTCATCCTCTCTGGCGCGGCGTAGCCAGTCGCCAGCCGCTTTATCAAAGTTGATTTCCCGGCGCCTGGAGGGCCAAGAATCGTTATTGCATTATTCCCTGCAAGAATTTGACTAAGTGGCTGGCGCTCTCTCCGTGAATGAGTGGACGTAACCTGCTCAGTGTCATCATCATCGATTGACTCCAAAAATTGCGGCACATAGAGCTCTTCGAGGCCGATACTTTTCGATCCTAGGTGTTGATCTACGGGGAATCCTTCCAGAGTGAAATCCCCGTATTCTGATAGGACGTACTGAAGATACTCCTCTCTTTCGCGTGTGAAGTCATGCGCACTATTGGAAATACCCTCGATGTACTCAAGTTCTACTGAGACTGTCTTCTTGATATATTGCGCTACTCGTTGGCCTACTCCTGGAGATGGAAAGTCACCGTCGGCATGAACCAGTGTGAAAGCCTTCCTTTCGCCCGACTGCAGAAAATAGATCAGCCATAGCCATCCTGATTCGTCCGCTACGAGATCGACTTCCGTGTCAATTACGCCTTCGGGAGGAAAATGTGATACAGATCCAGCCCTAAAAAAGGCAGTCTCCTTGGAGACAGCGATACGTCCCCGCATCAACTGATCTTCAATTTCGCGCGGCCCCATGAGTGAGACGCGCCTTCTCCCTGTGGCCGCCTCTTGCTCGATGGCGGAGTCTGTAAAACCAGATATTGAAACGAAAAACGCTGACAGAGTTTCACCGTTGACTCGCTCAGCATCAACCGCGCCGATAAATTTGTTGATTTCACCCCCGCCTATTTTTTCCTTTTTTGCCTTGCATTCAATCACGGCACGGCGTTCTTCGATAGAGTGTTTTGCAATTATGTCAATCTCTCGGCCAGGCTTGTGGATATTAGTTCTGATGACCTCATAACCGAGCGCTTGGGCAACATCCTTCATTCGCTCATTGAAAAGGTCCCCTCTGCTATTTCGGTCCTCTGATGCAACGTGTATCGCCATATCGACTGACTCCCCCTCTGTCTCTAATGCCCGATGGTTCCTCATTATGCTGCGCGAAGGGCACCTTGTTGGCCGAATCGTTAACCTCGATCTTTCGTGATGGGCCGCCGACGGAGTCGGGGGTCCATTTCGTTGTCGGTGGCTGTGGCCGGGCGCGTTGAGGGCCCGGGTGTCGTCTCGGGTGGACGCCGGGTTCCACTGCTCCGGGCTGGCACGTTCTCTTGTAGGGACAGGCGAGTCCGCCGGTCAGCCGGGGTTCGGCAGGAGTGCAAGCCGTTCGAGGGCTTCTGTGATCTTGCGGGTCCAGGGCCAGTGGTGGGCGAGGCGGAGGATGCGGCGCCGGCCGGTGGTGACGAGCTGACCGGCCGCGGAGAACAGGCGGAGCCGCAGGCGGCGCGGTTCCCAGAGACGGGCTTGGCCGGTCAGGGCGAGCATGGGCATCCAGGCCAGCAGGTCGAGAGCGATCTGGACGATCTCCAGCCAGACCCTGTTCTGCGCGGTGTCGTGCAGGGGGAGGTTCCGCAGGCCGGCCGAACGTGCGGCCCGGATGCGGTCCTCC
>NZ_LIRL01000356.1:19345-19831 GCF_001419795.1 Streptomyces niveiscabiei | reverse complement strand
AGAGCAAGAGGTGAAAAGTGAGGGCTTTCCCGGTTCGGATGCCGTCCGGAACGCGGTACTGGACGGTCATCGATGACGGGTTGGACGTGGTGCGGCCAGCGGATCAATGGCTGCGCCATCTCCGCTTTGGTCAACACCGCGCGGAGCTGACCACGAAGGCGTACGCCGGTGACGTCGCCCTGTACTTGAGTTGGTGCCGACGAACCGCACGGGATTGGCGGGTAGCGGCCCAGGATCTGGGCCTGTTCATGGTGTGGCTGAAGTTCACGCCGGTACAGGCCGACAGGTCGGTGGGTGCTGTGGTGTCCGGGCCAGGAGCGGTGCCGGTGCGGGGCGAGCGTCGGGTAAACCGTATCCTGACCGGGGTGCGTGGCTTGCTGGCTCACGCGATCCTGATCGGCGAGGTGCCGCCGTGGGTGCTCGGTCAGATCTACGAGCTGGCCGACACTCGAGATCTGCCGCACGAGGCCCATGCCGAGGGTGCCG
>NZ_LIRL01000356.1:0-19263 GCF_001419795.1 Streptomyces niveiscabiei | reverse complement strand
GGGCCAAGTGGCCGGGCTGCGCCGCGAGGACTGCCACTTGCTGATGGACTCCCGCGCACTGGGCTGTGACGTGGAAGGCGCGCACCTTCATATTGTGCGGCGCCAGAACTCCAACGGGGCGTGGTCGAAGTCGCGCCGAGCCTGGGTGATGCCGGTGGACTTCCTGGTCGTGCAGGCTTTCGATCAGTACGCCGCTGAACGGCATGAGCGGCTGGGCGCCGACGGCAGCGACTTCTTGCTGGTCAACCTCTTTCGCCCGCCGATGGGGTCGCCGGTCACGCCGGACGCGATCGGCGATCTGATCGAGGCCCTGGCCGGCCGGGCCGGAGTGCAGGAGCATGTGGCGCCGCACCGAATGCGCNNGCCACCCTGAAAACCCTCAGTTCTTCCCGGAACAGCCCCTTACCTGGCTACACCTTGGATCCACCAGAGAAGTGGCCCTGTCTCACTTTCGGTGGTGACGGAGTGTCGTGACGCGTCGTTGGCATTCGTGTGAAGAATGTCAACGAGCTTGTCCAGATGATGTTTTCGGGCCTGTTCCCGCTGGTCATAGACGACTTGGTCGACGAGGGTGAGCGGATCGCGGTGTGGGCGAGGACGCCTCAGGACATGGCGCCGTGTTCGGTGTGCGGGGTGCCGTCGGGGCGGGTGCATGGCTATCACTGGCGGACCGTGGCCGACGTACCGATGGACGGGCGGCGGGTGGTGGTCCGTGTCCGGGTGCGGCGTCTGGTGTGTCCTACCCGTGGCTGCCGACACACCTTCCGCGAGCAGGTGCCCGGGGTCCTGGACCGATACCAGCGACGCACCACCCGTCTGACCAGGCAAATCAAGGACGTGGTCAAGGAGTTAGCGGGCCGGGCCGGGGCACGTTTGCTGGCGATACTCGCGGCGGGCATCTCACGCCACACGGCTCTGCGTACCCTGTTGCGCATCCCGCTACCCGCAAGGCGGACGCCCCGCGTGATCGGCGTCGACGACTTCGCTCTGCGCCGGCGCCACCGCTACGCCACCGTGATCATCGATGCCGATACCCATGAGCGGATCGAAGTGCTGCCCGACCGCACAGCCGACTCCCTGGAGGCGTGGCTTCGCGGACATCCGGGCATCGAGGCCGTGTGCCGCGACGGCTCCGCGACCTACGCCGAGGCCATCCGCCGGGCCCTGCCCCGTGCGACGCAGATCGGCGATCGGTGGCATCTGTGGCACAACCTGTGTGAAGCCGTCTTGAGCGAGGTCAAAGCGCACAGCACCTGCTGGGCTACCGTGCTGGACGCCCCCATCTATGACGGGCCTCGAGCCCGGACGACGCTGGAACGCTGGCATCAAGTCCATAGCCTGCTCGACCAGGGCGTGGGTCTGCTCGAATGCGCCCGGCGCCTGCAGCTGGCCCTGAACACCGTCAAACGTTACGCCCGAGCTGACCGGCCCGAGCGGATGCTCCGTGTCCCAAAGTACCGCGCCAGTCTGGTCGATCCCTTCCGTGAGCACCTGCGCCAACGTCGGGCCGAGGACCCAGGCGTCCCGGTCAACCATCTCTTCGAAGAGATCAAGGCCCAGGGGTTCACGGGCTGCCTGAACCTCCTGCACAAGTACATCAACCAGGGCCGTGCGGACGCCGAGCGCAGTCATATCTCCCCGCGCCGGCTCGCCCGGATGCTGCTGACTAGGCCCGACAACCTCAAGGCCGAACAATGCGAGCTCCTGGCCAAGCTCACCGCGGCGTGCCCCGAGATGACCCAACTGGCAGCAGGTATCAGGGGTTTCGCTCCGCTCCTTGCACCTCACGCCGACAATGCTGACGCGCTGTCGCGCTGGATCAGCCAGGTCCGCGGCGTCGACCTGCCCCACCTGCACGCCTTCACCCGAGGTCTGGAGCGAGACCTCGACGCCGTGATCGCCGCCCTCACCCTTCCGTACAGCAACGGCCCCACCGAGGGCGTCAACACCAAGACCAAGCGCATCGCGCGCCAGATGCACGGACGAGCAGGATTTACCCTGCTCCGCCATCGCATTCTTCTCGGATAGCAGCACGCTCCGTCACCACCGAAAGTGAGACAGGGCCAAACGAACGGTGTAACTCAGGTTGTTGGAGTTACTGCTGGGCTGCGGAGAGTCGGCCGTCGAAGGTGATGTCGAAGGCGTTCAGCGCGGTTTTCCAACGCAGGGTCCAGCGGGCCTGGCCTCGGCCGGTGGGATCGAGCGACATGATCGCCATGTAGACGCACTTCAGGGCGGCCTGCTCGTTCGGGAAGTGGCCGCGGGCCTTGACCGCCCGCCGGATCCTGGCGTTGACAGACTCGATTGCGTTGGTGGTGCAGACGATACGACGGATCTCGGTGTCGAAGCGGAGGAACGGGGTGAACTCTTCCCAGGCGTTCTCCCAGAGCCGCACGATCGCCGGATACTTCTTGCCCCAGGCATCGGCGAACTCGGAGAACCGCTCGAGTGCGGCCTCCTCGGTCGCCGCGGTGTAGACGGGCTTGAGGACGCGGGCGATCTTGTCCCAGTCCTGGCGGGCGGCATAGCGGAACGAGTTCCGCAGCAGATGGACCACGCAGGTCTGGACGGTGGTACGGGGCCAGACGGCCTCGACCGCGTCGGGCAGGCCCTTGAGTCCGTCACAGACCAGCATAAGAACGTCGTTCACGCCACGGTTCTTGATCTCGGTGAGGATGTGCATCCAGTGCTTGGCGCCCTCGCCACCGTCGCCTGCCCACAGCCCGAGGATGTCCCGCCGGCCCTCGGCAGTGACGGCCAGGGCCACGTAGACGGGCCTGTTGGCGACCGCGCCGTCGCGGATCTTCACGTGGATGGCGTCGACGAAGATCACGGGATAGACGGCGTCGAGGGGCCGGTTCTGCCATTCGGCCATGCCTTCGAGGACCTTGTCGGTGATCGTGGAGATCGTCTGGCGGGACACGTCGGCGCCATAGACCTCGGCCAGGTGGGCCTGGACCTCACCGGTCGTCAGGCCCTTCGCCGCGAGCGAGATGACCATCTCGTCCACGCCGGACAAACGCTTCTGCCGCTTCTTGACGATCCTCGGCTCGAAGCTGCCTTCCCGGTCGCGGGGCACGGCTATCTCGACCGGGCCGACGTCGGTCAGCACGGTCTTGGCCCGGGTGCCGTTGCGTGAGTTGCCCCCGTTCTTCCCGGCCGGATCGTGCTTGTCATAGCCGAGGTGATCGGTGATCTCACCCTCGAGAGCAGACTCCAGCAGCCGCTTGGTCAGCTGCTGGAGCAGCCCGCCCTCGCCGGTCAGCTGAAGGCCCTCGGCCTGAGCCCGGCCCACCAACTCGTCAATCAGCCGGTCGTCCACAGACTTCGCCGACGCCGCCTCAGACGGCTCAACGGGTTCGACCTCGGTCACGTTGTCGCTGGTCATCGATGTATCTTCCATGATCAGGAGTTACACCGAACGTTTTACAGCCCCCCCGTTACCTTCTAGACGGCCTCGATCATGAGGCTCCCGGCCTTCTGGCCCGGCATGACTTTTGCCCCCTGTCGACCATGACCCGGGGGGTGGTGTCACCGGGTCGGGAGGCGCCGGTAGATCGCTGATAGGGGCAGGAGCGCCGGTCCGCCGGCAACGCTCTTCGTAACGTGGTTGCCGGATGTCGGCGCCGTGCCTTGGCCGGGAAGAACGAACCCTCCCAGGAGGAGTGAAGTGCTCGACACCCGCGACGTGGCCGTGTTCCTCGGCCTGGACGTCGGCAAGGGCGAACACCATGCCACCGGCCTCACGCCGGACGGCAAGAAAGTGGTCGACAAGCCGTTGCCCAACAGCGAGCCGAAGATGCGGGCCATGCTCGACAAGCTGACGGCGAAGTACGGGAAGGTCCTGGTCGTCGTGGACCAGGCCGCCTCGATCGGCGCCCTGCCGCTGGCCGTTGCCCGGGACGCGGGCTGCGAAGTCGCCTATCTGCCGGGGCTGACGATGCGGCGGATCGCGGACCTCTACCCCGGCGAGGGCAAGACCGACGCCCGCGACGCCGCGATCATCGCCGACGCCGCGAGGACGATGCCTCACACGCTCCGCTCGATCGAGCTGGACGACGAGACGATCGCCGAACTCCACATGATCGTGGGGTTCGACGACGACCTCGCGGGCGAGGTCACCCGGGTCGCCAACCGGCTGCGCGGCCTGCTCACCCAGATCCACCCGCACCTCGAACGCGTCCTGGGTCCGCGCATCCAGCACCCGGCCGTGCTCACCCTGCTCGAACAGTTCGGCTCGCCCAAGGCGATCCGCAAAGCCGGCCGACGGCGTCTGGTCACGCTGCTGCGGCCGAAGGCACCCAGGATGGCCGAACGGCTGGTCGAGGACATCTTCACCGCGCTGGACGAGCAGACCGTCGTCGTCACGGGCACCGACGCGGCCGCGGTGATCGTGCCCAAGCTCGCCAAGAACCTCGCCGCACTGCTCGACCAGCGCAAACAACTCGCCGCAGACATCGAGGAGTTGCTGAAGTCGCACCCTCTTTCCGAGCTCCTGACGTCGATGCCGGGGATAGGCGTCAGGACCGGAGCCAGGATCCTCATCGACGTCGGCGACGCCACAGCCTTCCCCACCGCCGGGCACCTGGCCGCCTATGCCGGACTCGCCCCGGTGACCCGAAGATCCGGGTCCTCGATCCGCGGTGAAAGCCCGTCCCGCAGAGGCAACAAACACTTGAAACGGGCGTTCTTCCTCGCCGCGTTCGCCTCGCTCTCCGACCCGGCCTCCCGGGCCTACTACGAGCGGAAGAAGGCCGAGGGCAAACGGCACAAGCAGGCCCTGATGTGCCTCGCCCGCCGCCGCGTCGACGTCCTGTTCGCCATGCTCCGCGACGGCACGTTCTTCGAACCTCAAGCCGTCCCCCAAGCCGCCTGAAACATCACCAATCAACCGACCCGCCCCTTGACGAAAGAGATAGGGGCACCCCCCCCGGAGCGGCTTGGGTCACCGCTCCGCGGCTTCGATCAGGTGAGGGACTACGCCAGCGCGCAGTTCGCGCGGAGATGTGGTTGTAGAGGGTTAGGAGTTCTGCGGGCAGTGTCAGAAGGCCAGAGCGGCGAACGCTTCGTCCAGGAGGCCGGGCAGATCCAGCCGGCCATCGGAGGCTGTCCAGTGGTCAAGGGCGACATCGAGGCATTCCAGTGCCGCGGCGGCGCGTGCGGCGTGGGCCAGCGTCGTCGGCTCGGCCTCGCCGGTGCGCTCAGCGAGGGTCTTCGCGAGAGTCGGCCGCCAGCCCTTCTGCTTCTCCAGGTGGCGCGCGCACAGCGCCGGGGTGTCCTGGACCAGCCGCGTGATCACGAGCGCGCTCTGCGGGTCCTGCCGATAGCGCTCCATCAAGGTGTCCAAGGCACGCCGTAGCGCGGTCCAGTCATCCTCGGTGGCAGGGCGGGCGCGCAGCGCCTCGGCGACTTGTTCGCCGTGGGCGTCGAAGGCGCTGAGGACGGCCTCCTCCTTGCTGCCGATGTAGCGCAGGAACGTGCTGCGCGAGACGCCGGCGGCGGTGGCGAGGTCGTTGACGGTGACGTTCTCGTACCCCACGCGGCGGACCAGGTCGAAGGCCACCTGGGCCAGCTCGGCCCGTACGGCACTGCGGGCGATGTCTCGGGTGGTGGTTCGGGTCACGGCTGGGGTCACGCCTCCGATGCTACTGCAGGAAGGACTCACAATTGCAGTCCTGAACACCTCCGTCTACTCTGACACAATGTTTCATATGTGGATCGTCATTTCCGAGAAGCGCTCGTGGTTCACACGCGTGCGCACAAGCTGGACGTTCCGCGCCGGCACTACGGCGGCGTGGGCCGGGACTGGGCCGAGATCAGTAAGGCCGTGATCTACAGCCGTGACGCGCTCCGCAGCGGCGACCTCGGCCACTTCGTCCCGGAGACGGCTGACCATGCCGTGTTCGACCTCGGCGCCGTCATCACGTCCCTGCCCCCGCAACGCAGTGACCGCGGTGGATCGAGGAGCACGCCGTCCTGGCCGCCCCGATGCCTGGCCGAGCTCGGCTGACCCCGAGCACTCCCGCATCAACCAGACCGACCAACCACTGTTCAACCGGAGGCATTCGCATGACCACCTCATCCGTCCTCATCGTCGGCGCTGGAGCCACGGGGCTGCCCGTCGGCTACCACCTCGGGCTGGCGGGAGCCGACATCACCTTCCTGGTACGGCCGGGCCGCAAGGGGGCGCTCGGCTCCACGCAGGAGCTGTACTGCTACGACGACACCGAACTGAAGACCTTCGGCAACTACCGCGTCGCCGATGACGTGATGGAACTGGCGGGTACGGGCTTCGAGTTCGTCATCATCACGCTGGACGGCCACACCAGCCGGACGCAGGAGGGAACCGAGTTGCTGCGCGGCCTGGGCAAGGTGGTCCGGGCCTGCGACGCACACGTCATCATGTGCGGCTTCGGCCTCGGTGTCCGCGAGCACCACCTCCAGGCCCTGGGCATCGAGGAGGACCGGCTCACCCACGGGTTCCTGGGCATGCTCAGCCACCAGGCCGCGGCCGACCTGCCCGTGCATCCGCCGACGGACCCGGCGACACTGGCGCAGGCGAGCGTTTGCTACCGGCATCCGGCGAACCGGATCGGCTTCCGCATCGAGACTGGCAATGCGGCTGCCGCCGAGCGGTTCACCTCGCTGTACGAGCGCAGCGGTCAATCGCAGTGTGCGCAGATTCCCCGTGCCGTCGACGACGTCTTCTTGAACGCCGCCGCGCCTGTGTACGCGGCCAGCGAGCTCGCCGGCTGGCCCGACTTCGCGACCCTGACGCAGGACGAGGAGCTGTGGAATCTGGCCTGCAGCGCTCAGTCCGAGATCATGACTCTCCCGCGCCACGGCGAGACGGGGCAGCAGATGGCCAAGGCCATGGGCCCGCGCGAGACCGCCCAGACGCACCAGCACATCGAACAGGACATGCTGCCGCTGGACTACCAGGCGTTCAATCGATTCCACCATGGCGGCAAGGTCCGCGCCCAGGACATCGGAATCCTGCACGACTGCTTGGCCGAAGGCCGCCGCACCGGCCATGCCATGCCAGCACTCGAGGAGCTGCTGGCCCGGCTTGAGGTAGCCCCTGACGACCAGGCACGGTGACACCTGCTCGAGGGCCCGCGTGCCGGAAGAGTGCCGGGCGGAGTCCGGAATCCGCCCGGGCTCCAGCGGCCGTGAGCGGGCTCGCCCGGCGCCTGCCCCGGTTGCGCCACGCGCCGAGCTGGCGAATGAAGTCGCCCCCAAGCTGCTGGCCAAGCAAGGCCAGGCTGTCGACGCGCTTCACCCGCACCGCCTCCCAGGCCATGCTCCGACCGTAGAAGACCTCGTCGCCCGCTACCTGAGCGACCGCGACCTCCAGCGCGAGATCGAGCAGGGCCTCACCGTCGTCGCGGGCTGGAGGGACGCGATCGTGCCGATGCTGATGACAACGATCGCCTCGGTGACGTTGTAGGTGATGGTCGCATCGACCAGCAGCCGTATCCGACGGGCGAGCGCGTCACGTCGAGCGGGTCCGGGGCCGAGTGACAGGGATATCTCTGCGGTGGTGGTCAGCAGCAGCCCTTTCGTCGCTGTCCGGCCAGGTGCGGTCGGTCTCCACCGCTACCACAGCGGTTCGAAGGTCATCGAGCGCATGGCCGAGGCGCTCGTCTGCCACCTCGTAGCGGGTGTGCCGCCAGGGTGAAGAATGCCGAACCGCCTTGCACCACATGCGTTGCGATCACTACGGTGCTTGTCCATAGCCACTGAGCTGCGAGGACTCCGTCGAGGGTCCGCCTCAGGATCGGCGACCTCCCGAGAACTCGCCAGTTCCATGCGACGCAACACACACAAGCAATCGAGAAGGACACGGCAGGCTGTCGCCGCCGCGGCAGGTCTGGTGGTGGCGGCGGGAGGGCTGGTCGCGTTCAACGTGTACGCCTCCGCCCACGAGAGCGGCGATGACGCGGCGAACCGTGCCTCCGGGCCGGCGCCCCAGGTCCTGGCCGCCGGAGCCGCCAGTACGATCAGCTGTCCGGACGTCGGGGCGAGGCTGACCTCGGTCCCCGACCGGGCCAGGGCGCAGGTGGACAGGGAACTCGCGCTGCTCGACAAGCAGGTGTCCGAGGCGTACCAGCGGCTGCGGGGTTCGGCGAGGGCGATTCAGCAGGACAGCGGCTTCGCCGGCAACGCGATCATGGGACCGCTGAAGGACAAGCGGCTGGCGACGATCGACCGGATCGCAATAGCCATCGGCAGGTCAGGTGCCCGGCCCCAGGGCCTGGAGTCCCTCGCCGCCTGCACGCTGCGGGCCGTCGGCAACGGGTCCGGTCAGGGTGAGGGCGGCGGTGGCGGGCAACGCGGCAACGGCCCTGTGGCGGCCGACTTCGTGGACATCACCAGCGTCCGGCCGAACGTGAAGAACCCGCCGCGACTGCGTGGCGCTTCCCAGGGGGTCTTCACGACCCGTTGCGGCGTCAACAAGAACAAGCTGTACAACTCCGACAACATCATCGTCGCCCCGGGTGTGACCAACGGCGCGCATCACACGCACGACTACGTCGGCAACCAGGACAACGACGCGTTCACCACCGACGAGGAGTTCGCCGCCGCCGCGACCAGTTGCCGCAATCAGGGCGACAAGTCGACGTACTACTGGCCGGTGCTGCGTGTGCAGGACGGTACGCGGGAGTTCGACGCCCAGCGGCTCGGCGGCGGCGCCGAAGGCAACACCGGGCGGATTCTGACCGCGTCGAAGGTCACGCTGGACTTCGTCGGCAGCCCGCGCGGCAAGGTCGTGGCGATGCCGAAGTTCCTGCGGATCATCACCGGGGACGCCAAGGCGTTCACCAACGGCACGGCCAACGCCAACGCCTCCTGGAGCTGCACGGGCTTCGAGAACCGGCAGCTGACGGACAAGTACCCGGTGTGCCCCCGTGGCAGCAGCCTGGTCCGCACGTCCCGGTTCCAGAGCTGCTGGGACGGGCGGAGCGTCGACAGCGCCAACCACCGCACGCACGTCGCGTTCGCCGACCCCCGCACCGGTGCCTGCCCGACCGGCTTCAAGGCCGTCCCGCAGCTGGTCCAGCGCCTGGTCTACGACGTGGCCCCGCCGAGCCTGCGCGACAACGGGAAGTCCAGCCCGTTCTACGCCGTGGACGGCTTCCCGGAGCAGATGCACAAGCCGATCACGGATCACGGCGACTTCATCAACGTCTTCGACGAGCGCCTGATGCGGCGGATGGTGAAGTGCATCAACACCGGCCAGAAGTGCCAGTGAGGGTTCTCGGGGCGGCCACGGCCGCGGCCTCCGTCACGCCCGCGAGCGGTTCTCGGACCTGCGTCGGGTCCGGCCGGTTCAGGACAGGAAGCGGCCGTAGGGGCCGTTGCGCATCCCGGTCTTCTGCTGCTGGCTGAAGTGGCAGTTCGGGTAGTCGTAGAAGGAGGCCGACATCGGGGTGCCGTCGGTGAAGGTGGAGTCGGGGAGGCCGAGGGCGTGGCCCAGTTCGTGGACCATGCCGCCGTACCACCGGTTCATCGGGCCGTTGACGCCGGCGGCGCCGTCGGCGTCGTGGCCGCTGAGGAGGACCCAGCCGCCGCCCCCTCCCCCGCCGGAGACGCCCGCTTCCTCGGCGCCGGCCTCGCCGACGCACAGCCAGCGCTGGTCCGGCGCGCCGAGGCCGAATCTGGCCATCAGTTCCTGCTGCATGTTGAAGACGACCCACCAGTACGCGTCGCCGCCGTTCGGCGTGTTCTCGTACCAGCTGCGGGGGTGGTTGCCCTGGACCGCTTCGACCACCGGGCTGTTCAGCCGGAATGTCACGCCGAGTTCCTGGCGGTAGAAGCGCTGTGCCTCCTGCATGACGGTGGTGATGCCGTTCGGGTAGCGGGAGTCATTCGCCACGTCGGAGGGCCTGAGCCAGAACACCCGTACCGTCCCGGTCGGCGGGTCCGCCGCTGCGGGCGCCGCCTGGGCGGTGCCGGTGAGCGCCCCGGAGCCGAGCGCCGCGATCCCTCCGGCCGCGGCGGCCAGCGCCGCGCGGCGTGTGAACGTGCATTCCTCCACCGGAAACCCTCCCCCGCCGGGGCGCGGACATGACAAGCAGTCTGCCGAACAGGGTGCTGAATACCGGCCACCCCGTACAGGCGACTTCAAGCCGTAGGTGCCGGTTCCCCGGCCGCGTCGGCCCCGGTGGGTGCGAGTGCGGCGAGGAGCCGCAGTTTCTCGTCGCTGTCGCTGTCCTTGTCGGGGTAGTAGACGACGAGGATGACGTCGTCGACGGGGAGTTTGTCGCGGTGGAGGCGGAGTTCGCCGACGACGGGGTGGTGGACCGTGGTCGTGCCTCCGTCGAGGCTCCTGACGTCGTGGCGGGCCCACAGGGTGCGGAACCGCTTGCTGGACAGCGCGAGTTCTCCGACGAGTTCGACGAACCGGGGGTTGTCGGTGTCGTCCCCGATGCTGGTGCGCAGGGCGGCGACGACATCGGCGGTGGCTCGCGTCCAGTCCTGGTGGAAGGCCCGTTCCTCGGGGTCGAGGAGGAGGGAGCGCAGCCGGTTGTGGCCGGGCCGCAGGCGGGGGGAGAGTGCGACGGCCGGGGGGTTGGAGGCCAGGACGTCGAACGCGCGGCCCTCGACGAACGCGGGGATCTGGAGGTGCGCGAGCAGTTCGTGCACCCGCGCCGGTACGTGTTCGGGCCGTTTGCGGCGCGGCGCCCTGGGGCGTGCCGCCGCGAGGCCGAGCAGGTACGTCCGTTCGACGTCGTCGAGGTGCAGGACGCGCGCGAGGGAGGCGAGGACCTGCGGTGAGGGGTTCTTGTCGCGGCCCCGTTCCAGGCGCAGGTAGTAGTCGGGGCTGATGCCGGCGAGCAGGGCGACTTCCTCGCGGCGCAGGCCGGGCACGCGGCGGTTGCCGCCGGGCGGGAGTCCTGCCTGAGCCGGGGAGACCAGCTCACGCCGAGCGCGCAGGTAGCTGCCGAGGCGGTTGCCGGATTCCTCATCCTTCATGCCGACACCGTAATGCGGTGCGCGTGTCCCAGCGGGGGCCCTGGCAGGACCAGGGAAGAGCGGGGCCCTGCCGCGCCCGGGTCGATGCCGCCGAGACTGCGACAGCACTGTCGGGAAACTGAAAGGCAGATCTCGTGGATCTCTCCCACCGCACCGTTCTCGTCGTCGGCGGCACCTCGGGCATCGGGCGCGAACTGGCCCGGCGGTTCGCCGCGGCGGGCAGCAGCGTGGCCGTCGGCGGACGCAACCCCCAGGCGCTCGCGGAGCTCGCCGCAGAAGGCTTCGGCACCGTCGGCATCGACGTCACCGACGGCACCTCCGTCGCCTCCGCCCGTGACGCCGTGCTCGCCCGGTACCCCGCACTGGACACCGTGGTGACCATGTCGGGAGTCATGCTCCTGGAGGACCTGCGCGACCCCGCGCACTTCGAGGCGACGGCGACGACGATCGGCACCAACCTGCTGGGCACCGTCCGGGTCGTCGACGCCTTCACCCCGCACCTGGTCCGGCGGGGTGAAGGCACCTTCGTCACCGTCACCTCCGGCATCGCCTTCCTGCCGTTCCCGCCCATGCCCAGCTACGCCGCCTCGAAGGCCGGGGTGCACGCCTACTCCGAGGCGCTGCGCGCGCAGCTCGACGGCACCGGTGTCGGCGTCGTCGAGCTCGTGCCCCCGGCGGTCGCCACGGCGGGCCAGGAGAAGGTGAACCCGCACGCGCTGCCGCTCGACGACTTCGCCACCGAGGTCATGCACCTGCTCGCGCAGGAGCCCACCCCGCACGAGATCCTCGTGCAGGGCGTCCTCATGCACCGCTGGGCCGAACGCGACGGCACCTACGCCGGCCTCGTCGCCCAGCGCTCCCGGGCCCTGGCCATGCTCCCCGGCCGCCGCCCCTGACGGCCTCCTCGCGCGTCCCCGGCGCTACGGCAAGCGCCATCGGGGGCGTCGGGCGTACGTGGCCGCCCGCAGCGCCCATTCGACGGGGCCCTGGGGGTGGCGGCGCAACCACCAGGCGCTGGCGGCGAGTTGGGCGGCGTAGGTGAGCAGGGCCAGGGCCACGATGCCCAGGGCCGGCAGGTCGTCGGCGAGCGCGAAGCCGTAGCCGGTGTACAGGACCATGAACACGACCGACTGCGCGATGTAGTTGGTGGCGGCCATGCGTCCGGCCGGGGCGAGGGCGGCGACCAGGTGGCGGCCGGCCCGGCCCCGGCAGAGGCGGACGACGGTGGCGACGTAGAAGGCGGTGACGAGGGTGTCGGTGACCGGGACCAGCGCTTGGACGAGGTCGGGGAGGCCGGCGTCGTACCGTTCGGAGATCGCGGCCCAGGCGGCGACCGGGCCGCCGACGAGCAGGCCGGTCCACTGGACCCGGCCGAGCCAGGGGCGCAGCGCGTCCGTGTCGGTCAGGAGGCGTCGCTTGCCGGCGGCGAAGCCGAACAGGAACAGGGCGAGCGCCTGAGGGCCCTGGCCGGGCCAGATGACCTCGGGGGCGAAGGCGGGTCCGACGGTGAGCTGGGTGTGGAGGGTGTCGTGGAAGCCGCCCAGGAAACCGACGTCGCTGGTCTCCTCGAAGAACCAGCCGAGGTCGGTGCCGCCCTTGGGGAACAGGTCGAGCGTCCACAGGCTGTCGGCGGACAGGGCGGCGAGGATGCCGCAGCCGAGGGCCACGGCGATCGCCGGCCGGACGTTGCGCAGCACGACGAGGACCACGCACAGCAGGGCGTACAGCGTGAGGATGTCGCCGATCCACAGCAGCGTCACGTGGATCGCCCCGAGGGCGAGGAGTGCGGCGCAGCGCCGTAACAGGCAGGGCAGCGCCGGCACCCCGGCGCGTCGGACGGCTTCGAGTTGCAGCGTGAACGAGTAGCCGAACAGGAAGGAGAAGAGCAGGAAGAACTTGCCCAGGAAGAGGCCGGTCACGACCGTCCAGACCGCCGAGTCGACCGGCCCGGTGAACGGGACGAACAGGCCGTCGCCGTCGATGCGGATCGCCACGAGGGTGCTCACGACCATGACGTTGGCCATGAGGATCCCCAGTAACGCGAACCCCCGCAGGGCGTCGACCTCGTCGATCCGTGGCACGTTCGGCCCGTTGCGCGCGGGGAGTTCAGTCGGCGGCGCGGGCGGTGGAGTTGTCCCTTTTTCTGGCATTCCAGAACGGTAGGGACGGCCGTACCGCCAGTCGTCCCCCCGTGGGTCGACACCGCCCTAGCCCTGTCGAGTGAGGGGATCAGACCTCAGGCGTACGCCGGGCGGGACCTGCGGCGGCGGGCACGAGGCAGGAGGCGACGCTGCGCAGCTTCTCGCAGGTTTCCTCGTGTTCGCGTTCGGGCCGGGACTGTCTCACGATGCCGGCTCCGGCTTGGAGCCAGCACTGTCCGTCGCGCCGGAAGACGGTGCGCAGCACGAGCGCGGCGTCGAGGGTGCCATCGGCGTCGCAGGTCAGGACGGCGCCCGCGTAGAGGCCACGGGGGCCTCCTTCGAGGGCGCGGATGAGGGGGTAGGCCGGGGTTTTCGGGATGCCGGTGGCGGTGACGGCGGGGAACAGGGCGGCGAACACGTCCCAGGGGCCCTGTCCGGGCCGGAGGCGGCCGGTGACGGTGGAGGCCAGGTGCTGGACGGTGCCGCGGTCGAGGACGGTCATGTATTCGCCGACGACGGGGGCGTCGCTCACCGCGCTGAGGTCCTCCAGCGCCAGTTTGACGGAGATGGCGTGCTCGTGGATCTCCTTGGGGTCGCCGAGGAGTTCGGCGCGCAGCCGGGCGTCGGCCGCGGGCGTGCCGGTCCGGGCCCGGGTTCCCGCCAGGGGGCGTGTGGTGACCTGGCCGTCGGCGGTGACCTCGGCCACCGTCTCGGGGCTGAACCCGGCTGCCTGGATGCCCCCGAGGTCGAGCAGGAAGGAGCGTGCCGGAGTGTTGGCCCGCCGTCCCACGACGTAGCTGGCGACCAGGTCGACCTCCGTGGGCACCGGCAGCCGCCGGGACAGGATCACCTTCTCCAGCGGGCCCGGCCCGCGCAGTTCCAGCAGGGCCGCGGCGACCGCCGCCCGGTAGTTGCCGGTGTCCTGAAGGGGCAGCGTGATCCGGTCGGCCGGCTCCGGCGGGGGCTCGGCGTCCCCTTCGCGGACCCGGCAGGTGAGCGCCTGGAGCCGCTCGGGGTCGAGGCTGCGTACGACGACGCCGGTCGCGTCGACGCGCACTTCGTCCCGGGGCACGACCAGGTACAGCAGGGTGCCGGTGTCGGCGAGGTCCCCACCGGTGAGCGCCGCTCCGAGTTCGAAGGCCGCCCAGCCGTACGCCCGCCAGTCCGCCACCGGAACCGCGGCGAGCTGGGCCGCGATCGTGCTCAGGTCCTTCGCTTCCCGGCCGCTGAGCCGGACCGAGGTCAGGATGCCGCCGGCCAGGGACCAGCCTGTGCCGCTCTCGTAGACCATGTACGGGTCGAAGAGGCCGCTGCGGACCAGCCGGGCCATCAGCAGCAGGGGGTCCTCCTGGAGCGGCAGGCGCGCTTCGAGGTAGGCGGTGGGGGTCATGGCGTGCCGTCCTTGCCGTTCTCCAGGGGGCGCCGGCCCCTCGCGCTGATCAGGGGGTAGGAGTTGACGATGAAGTCGGGGCGCCGCAGAAGTGCCCGGAACCCGTCCAGTTCGCCGTCGCTCACGCCGCGGGCGGCCAGCCGGCCGGCGACCTGTTCGGTGTTGTGGTGGTGCAGGGAGATCCCGGTGCTTCCGCCCTGCCATGCCTCGGCGTACGTGCCGGCGCCGAGCCGGTCCAGCCCGGCCGCCGCCATGGCGCCCAGGACGCGCCGCCCCCACAGCGGGTCGGCTCCGGCTTCCTCCAGCAGGTCCAGCAGTGCCGTGTGGACGCGGTGGAACAGGGCTGCCGACGCTTCGTCGGGCGCGGACAGCACCGGTGTCCAGCCGCAGTCGAACTCCTCCAGCACCAGCCATCCGCCCGGCCGCAGCGCCGTGACGAGCCGCCGCAGCACCTCGATCCGCTCGGGCAGGTGCAGGAGGACCAGCCGGGCGTGGACGAGGTCGTAGTCCTTGCCCGGCAGCGGGTCGCGGACGATGTCGTGCCGCAGCAGGCGTACGTGGTCCGGGCGCTCGCGTGAGGCGGCCCAGCGGGGTTCGAGCTCGGTGACCGTCACCTCGCCCCGCGGCCCCACCCGCTCGCCCAGCCAGTCGCCCAGGGAGGCGCTGCCGCCGCCGATCTCCAGGCAGCGCCATCCGGTGGTGAGTCCGGTCTGTTCCAGGGTGGTGCGCGATACGGGGTCGTAGCGCGCTTCCAGGGCGGTGAAGCGGCCGACGGCGTGGTCGGCGGCGCTGTCGAAGAGGTAGTGGGACACGCGGTGCCTCCGGGTGCGCGAGGAGACGGTCGTGCCTCCACGGTGGCGGCGTGAACGGGCTCTTGAGCAGGGCGCTTTGAGGTTGTCGGGCGGAGAGGCGCGCCCCGGCGTGCGCGTCCCCAGCGTGCGCCGTGGTGCGCACGGGGCGGTCACTGCGGTCGGTGCCGGTGGTGGCTCAGCCGGGCGAAGTGGTCGAGCAGTTCGGGGGCGGCGAGGGAGGTGCGGTGGGCGGCTTGTGCCGGGTCCGTGCCCTGGAGGATCCTGCGGACGGGGACTTCGAGTTTCTTGCCGGTCAGCGTTCTCGGGATGCCGGGGACCGGGACGATCTCGTCGGGGACGTGGTGGGGCGACAGGCCGGCGCCGATGGCGGTGCGCAGCCGGTTCGCCAGGTCGGCGGTGAGCTGCCGGCCGGGCGTCAGGTGCAGGTACAGGATCAGCGTCCCGTCGGCTTGGGGGTGGCCGGTGTCGACGACGAGGCTGTCGGCGACCTCGGGGAAGGCCTCGACGATCCGGTAGAGGGGGTCGGTGCCCATGCGGTCGCCGCCGCGGTTCAGGGTGGAGTCGGAGCGGCCGTAGATCACGCAGCCGCCGTCCGGGAGGATCTTCGCCCAGTCGCCGTGCCGCCAGGCGCCCGGGAAGTGGGCGAAGTAGGCGTCGTGGTGGCGGGTTCCGTCGTCGTTCCAGAATCCGAGGGGCATGCAGGGCATCGGCTCGGTGACGACCAGCTCGCCGGCCCGCTCGAGGAGGGGGCGGCCGTCGGGGGCGTACACCTCGGTCTTCGCGCCGAGCGTGCGGCACTGCATGATCCCCGCGCGGACCGGCAGCAGCGGGCAGGGTCCGACGAAGCAGGTGCAGACGTCCGTACCGCCGGACAGTGAGCCCAGCAGGACGTCCTGTTTCACCTGCTGGTAGACCCACCGGAATCCCTCGGGTGGCAGCGGGGCCCCGGTGGAGCCGATGAAGCGCAGGGCCGAGAGGTCGTACGACGTGCCGGGTGCGAGGCCCGCGGTGCGGGAGGCCATGAGGAGGCGGGCGCCGAGGCCCAGGTGGGTGGTGCCGGTCGCGGAGGCCAGGGCCCAGGGTGTGTCGCCGGTGGGGGCCGCGTCGGACAGGACGACCGTGGCGCCGAGCATGAGGGCGCTCACCTGGTAGTTCCAGATCGCCCAGCCGGTGGTGGTGCACCAGAACACGGTGTCGCCGGGGCCGATGTCCTGGTGGAGGGCGAGGGACTTGGCGTGTTCGAGGATCATTCCGCCGTGCCCGTGCACGATCGGCTTGGGGGGACCGGTCGTTCCGGACGAGTGGAGGATCCACAGCGGGTGGTCGAACGGCACCCGGTCGAAGGCGAGTTCGCCCGGCGTGAGGAATTCCTCGTAGGGCTGGCGGGTGGCCTCGCCCAGCACCGGGATCGTCACCGTGGCCGTCAGCGTCGGCAGCGCCTCTTGGATCTCCGCGACCGCGTCCCGCCGGTCGACGGTGCGCCCTGCGCGGGTATGTCCGTCGACGGCGATCAGTACTTTGGGGCCGATCGGCCGGAACCGGTCGATGACAGCGGGAGCGGTGAAGTCCGGCGGGCAGCAGGCCCAGACGGCCCCGAGCGAGGCCGCCGCCAGCAGGAGCACCAGCGCTTCGGGCCGGTTCGGGACGTACCCGGCCACCCGGTCGCCCGGCCCCACGCCCAGGGCGAGGAGGCCGGCCCGGGCGTACGCCACCTGGTGCGCGAGGTCGCCCCAGGTGAGGGTGTACGCCGACCCGTCGTCGCCCCGGTACAGGACGGCGGTGCCGGCCGGTCGGTGTGCGCTGTGGCGCAGCAGGTTCTCGGCGTAGTTCACCCGGGCACCGGAAAACCACCGCAGCCCGTCGGCCGGCAGGGGTCCGCCCTGCCGCACGGGTCCGTCGCCGCGGTCGCCGACGACGTGGAAGTACCGCCACACGGCCTCCCAGAACCCGTCGATGTCGCTGACGGACCACTGCCACAGCTCGTCGTAGGTCGTGGGCCGGGCGGGCAGCCATCTCATGAAGTCGCTGATCCGGGCCGTGCGGACGGCTTCCTCGGACGGTTCCCACAGCGGTGTGCCCTCGTTCACCGCGCTGTCTCCTCGTGGGCGGCGTCGGGCCGCAGGACTCCGGTCCACTCCTCGGAGCGTTCCGGGCCCGGGGTCAGGATCGTCCGGGCGATCGTCTCCAGGTGGTCGGTGAGGGTCACGTCGTGGTCCAGGAACGGCACGGCGGCGCGCGTGCGCTCGTACAGTCGGCGGGTGGCGGTCGAGAGCCCGCCGGCTCCGCGGAGGTCCACGGCCTGGCAGGCGCACAGCAGCTCGAAGGCGATGACGTAGCGGGCGTTGTCCAGGATCTCGTTCGCGCGGCGGGCGGCGACGAAGCCCAGGGAGACCACGTCCTGGAAGTCGGCGGTGCTGCTGAGGGAGTGGACCGAGACCGGTACGGTCAGCGCGCGGTTCTCGGCGGTCAGCGAGGCGGTCATGAACTGTCCTCCCATCAGGCCGAGCCGGACTCCGGGGTCGGCGCCGCACAGGAAGGGCGGCAGGCCGTTGCTGTGGGAGGCGTCGAGGAACCGGTCGACGCGCCGGTTGGACAGGTTCGTCATCGTGGTCAGGGCGATGGCGAGCTGGTCCATGGCCATGGCCACGTACTGTCCGTGGAAATGGCCGCTGTGGAAGCACTCGTCCTCCTCCGGCACGACGAGCGGGTTGTCGTTGGAGGAGTTCAGCTCGTTCTCCACGACCCCGGCGACGGTGCGGAGCGCGTCCAGGACCGGGCCGAGCACCTGGGGTGTGCACCGGATCGAGTAGGCGTCCTCCACCGGGTGCGTGCCGGTGTGCGGTCCGGCCCCGACCTGCCCGGACAGCTCGGCCTGCCGGGCCTCCTCGCGTACCGCGAGGCCGGAGTCCAGCAGGGTGTCCCACAGGCAGGCCGCGATCTCGTACTGGCCGCGGTGCGGCTTGAGGCGGTGCACGCGGGGGTCGAAGGGCTTGGTCAGGCCCGCGAGGCCCTCCACCGACAGGGCGGAGACGAGCAGGTGGGCGTCGAGCAGGTGCGTGGCGCCGCGCACGGCCAGGGCACCGAGGCCGACCATGCCCGAGGTGCCGTTGACCAGCGCCAGGCCCTCCTTGAACCCCAGTTCCATGGGGGTGATGCCCGCTTCCTCCAGTGCCCGCGCGCCCGGCAGGACGCGCCCGCCGAGCCGCGCCCTCCACTGGCCGACACCCACCAGGGCCACCGCGGCCAGCGGTCCCAGGTCGCCGCTGGTTCCCAGCGACCCCTTGGCCGGGACGCAGGGGACGATCCCGGCGTTGAACATCGCGACGAGCGTGTCCAGGTTCCGGACGGAGATCGCCGAGTTCCCCCGGGCCAGCGACACGATCCGGGCCAGCATGATCGCGCGGACGGTGCTGTCGTCGAGGTGCTCCCCCACGTTCGTCGCCACCGCGTTGATCAGGTTCTCCTGGAGCGGTCCCGCGAGCCGGGTGGGGACCAGCCAGTCGACGAACCCGCCCACGCCGGTGTTCACCCCGTAGATCACCCTGCCTTCTTCGACGAAGCGCTCCAGTGTCCGTCGGGACAGGCCGACCCTTTCCCGCGCCGCAGCGGAAATCGTCACTTCGGTTTTCCCTTGCGCCACTTCCGTCAGTTGCGCGAGCGTCACACGACGTCCGTCCAGTTCGAACATTCGAACTCTTCTCTCCGAAGCTTTCCCTATTTGTCTTCCGACGGTAAAGGCCCGGGCTCGTTCTCTCCAGATGGCCAAAGCTTGCACTTTACGTGAGCAAGAAAAATCTTGAGTTCGGGTATTGCCTCGTGCCGCAATCCCCTGCACGCTGATATACGCCTCACCGCGAAGGAAGTAGCAGCATGGGGACAACCACGCCCTCCGGTTTATTCAATGACATCGACGTCGTGGTCATCGGCGGCGGGCCCGCCG
>NZ_LIRL01000355.1 GCF_001419795.1 Streptomyces niveiscabiei | reverse complement strand
GGGTGGCGGTGCGGGAGGGCGAGGGGAGGTGGCGGGTGAAGATGGCGCTGGTGGACGGCATGCCCCAGATGGCCCGCGACGAACTCCACTCCCACCTCTGGTTCGCCGCGAAGGACGACACCGACGACCCCGCGGAGCGCCGCGCGCTGCTCGCCGCCGTATCGGTCCTGGAGAAGGAGCCGGCGAACGAGGTCGAGGCGCTCGGCGTGCGCTACCGCATCGTGCGGGGCGACGAGTTCGCGTGGAGCGGCGAGTACGGCCTGGAGCCGCCGAGGCCGACCGACCTGGAGCCCGCCGACCCCGACTGGGACGCGGCGGACGGCCCCTCCCCCGACGTCGGCTTCGTCCTGGACCCGACCCGCGACGACAGCCCGATGGCGGGCGCCCTGCGCTTGGGCCTGCGCGAGTTCAGCTACGTCGGCACCCGCTTCGACGCGGACGCGCAGGACGACTCGCGGCGCGCGGTGACGACCCACCCCGACCTGGTCCGCCTCCCCGTCGGCTTCGCGATCGTCGAGCGCGACGAGAAGGGGTGGACGGCGTGCAGCTCCCCGAAGGCGACCCCGCACGAGGCACGGCGCTGGCTGTACCAGGCGATGACCCGGTACTGGCCGCTGCTGCACCGCGACGACGACGCCCGCCGGGCCGAGTACACCGACGGCGCCGAGGAGTTCCGCTCGGCGGGCCGGGCCGACGAGGCGACCGTCGCGGGCCGGCACTTCCGCGTGTGCCGCGTCGAGAGAGTCGTCCGCATGGGCCCGGACGGCCCCGAGACGCCCCGCCCCTCGGACGTCGACCAGTACGGCCCGTCGAAGATGCACCCGACCCTGCTGGAGGACGGCACGGTGATCCACGAGGACTGAACGAGCCCCGCGGGACCAGCGTTCACACGGCGAGCGCCGTACGCCGTACTCCCCCCGTACTCCACCTCCGCACCCACCGCCACATCCCGACCCCCACGCCGAGCGCGATCAGATGCCCCCAGTTGCTCACCGGGTCCGTCATGTTCACGAGGTCCTGGAGCAGCGTCCCCCCGAACAGCACCAGCACGGGCCACCGCACCCACGGCCGCAGCAGCCCCGTCACCGCGCCCAGGCTCGCCGCGACCCCGAAGCTGATCCCGTAGTCGAACCGGTGCAGCGAGCTGTCCGGCAGTTCCCCGACGAGGACGGCGAACCCGACCGGCAGTTCGGTCGCGAGCGTCGCGACGACATGGCCGGCGAGGAAGACGAGGGCGGTGCGCGGGCCGCCGATGCGCCGCTCCAGGGCGGTCAGTACGAGGAGGAAGACGGCGACGAAGGGCGAACCGAGCCCTCCGGCCACCCACGCCGCGCTCGCGAGGAGCACCAGCACCGGCGCCTGCACCAGATGCGTGACGTCCGTGCTGGACGCCTGGAGCACATCGTCCACCCAGGAGGGGTCCGCGTTGTCGGCGACGTACGAGGTGACGGCGAGCAGCACGGCGTACCAGAAGGTGAACGGCGTACCGGTGGGCGTGGGCAGGAGCCGCCACATACGGGGAAAGACCCGAACGGGAACGTCCCCGACCCCGGGCACCGGCTCGACGGCGCCGGCACAGCGCACCGGATCGGCCGCGCCCACCACCGGCACAGGCACCGGCACCGGCACCGGATCGACCGCGCCGGACACAACAGCCGGCTCAGCACCCCCCGCCGCTTCCACCCCCGCCCGCAGCCGCTGTCTCGGCACCCCGTCCAGCAGCGCCCCGGGAACCGACAACTCCCCCGCTTCAGCCGTCTCGGTACGTTCCACCGTGAGGCGCTCCTTCCGTTCCGGCTCCACCTTTCGCGCCCCACACCCTCGCTGTCTGTGACTCAGGCCACGTAAGAGCGGATTCTCAGCAAGCTCTCAAGCAAGCACCCACCCCGAACAAGCAGGTACCCATCCCGAACGAGCCAGCACTCACCCCGAACGCGCCCCCGGCCGGTGAAATTCCGTCGGCCACGGCCGCCCAGGCTGCCAGGATGGGCCGATGCCGCAACCGACGCCACCGCAGCCGTCACCCTCCGTGCACACCCCTCTGTACGGCACCGACCCGGACACCCCGGAGATCCTGGACCGCCGGGAGGGCCCCTACGGCGAGGTGGTGCTCCGCAGACACGGCACCCTCCTCCAGATCATCGCCAACGGCTGCTTTCTGATGGACACCTCGGACGGCCGCTCGGAGCGCCTGCTCATCGACGCGGCGTGGCAAACACTCGACAAAAACCGCACCCCACACCCCACGCTCCTGATCGGCGGACTCGGCGTGGGATTCTCGCTCGCACACGCCGCCGCGAACCCGGACTGGGCGCGGATCACGGTCGTGGAACGCGAGCGGGCGGTCGTCGACTGGCACACGGACGGCCCGCTGGGCGCCGTGTCGCGGGCCGCGCTCGCCGACGGGCGCACGGACGTCGCCGTCACCGACCTCCTGGATTTCCTGGGTGAGACATCGGACACGTTCGACGCGCTGTGTCTGGACATCGACAACGGCCCGGACTGGACCGTCACCGAGGGCAACGACAGCCTGTACGGCCCCGCCGGACTCGCGGGCTGCGCCCGGGTGTTGAGACCGGGCGGGGTGCTCGCCGTATGGTCCGCGCAGCCCTCGCCCGACTTCGAGGGAACCCTCTGGAATGCCGGGTTCCGGGGGGTGCGTACCGAAGAGGTGCCCGTTGCCCGAGGCGTTCCGGACGTCGTACATCTCGCCGTCCGGCCTGGATAGCAAAGCGATGGTGACTCCCCGTACTCTGCTCACCTGACGCCGATCATTCATGCGTCGGTCGCAGTCATGCGCAGACATGGGATCACCCCACGGATTCCGGAAAGCACCCCAGGGGCGGGCGATGGAGCAGACACACACCTCGCAGAACGGCACGACGACGGCTACCCCGGGCGCACAGCGCCGCGTCCTGGTCGTCGAGGACGACCAGACGATCGTCGACGCCATCGCGGCCCGACTGCGCGCCGAGGGATTCCTCGTGCAAACGGCCGGAGACGGTCCGGCGGCGGTCGACACGGCCGAGGCATGGCAGCCGGACCTGCTGATTCTCGACATCATGCTGCCGGGTTTCGACGGCCTGGAGGTCTGCCGCCGCGTGCAGGCCCAGCGGCCCGTCCCGGTGCTGATGCTCACCGCGCGCGACGACGAGACCGACATGCTGGTCGGGCTCGGCGTCGGCGCCGACGACTACATGACCAAGCCGTTCTCGATGCGGGAGCTGGCCGCGCGCGTGCACGTGCTGCTGCGCCGGGTCGAGCGGGCCGCCATCGCCGCCGCGACCCCGCGCTCGGGCATCCTGCGCCTGGGCGAACTGGAGATCGACCACGCGCAGCGCCGGGTGCGGGTGCGGAGTGAGGATGTTCACCTCACGCCGACCGAGTTCGACCTCCTGGTGTGCCTGGCGAACACCCCGCGCGCGGTGCTCTCCCGCGAGCAGCTCCTCGCCGAGGTCTGGGACTGGGCGGACGCCTCCGGCACCCGCACGGTCGACAGCCACATCAAGGCGCTGCGCCGGAAGATCGGCGCCGAACGCATCCGGACCGTCCACGGGGTCGGGTACGCGCTGGAGACCCCGACGCCATGAGCGGCGGGCCGGAGGGCGGGCCGAGAGGGGAGCCCTGGGCGGGAATGCGGCCGTTCTCGATCAAGACCAAGCTCGGGGCACTCGTCGTCATCTCGGTGCTGATCACGACCGGGCTGTCGATGATCGCCGTGCAGACGAAGACCGAGCTGCGGTTCATCATGGTCTTCTCGATGATCGCGACGCTGCTGATCACCCAGTTCGTGGCGCACTCGCTGACCGCGCCGCTGGACGAGATGAACCACGTCGCGCGGTCCATCTCGCAGGGCGACTACACGCGCCGGGTGCGCGAGAACAGACGCGACGAGCTGGGCGACCTGGCCGAGACGATCAACGTCATGGCCGACGAGCTGGAGGCGCAGTACCAGCAGCGCAAGGAGCTGGTGGCGAACGTCTCGCACGAGCTGCGCACCCCGATCGCGGGCCTGCGCGCCGTCCTGGAGAACGTGGTCGACGGCATCGCCGAGGCCGATCCGGAGACGATGCGCACGGCCCTGAAGCAGACGGAGCGCCTGGGCCGCCTGGTGGAGACGCTCCTGGACCTGTCCCGCCTGGACAACGGCGTCGTCCCGCTGCGCAAGCGGCGTTTCGAGGTGTGGCCGTATCTGTCCGGTGTGCTGAAGGAGGCCAACATGGTCGCCTCGGCGCGCGCGGGGATGGCCTCGGGCTCGGGCAACCACACCCGCTCCGACGTCCACCTGCACCTGGACGTCTCGCCGCCCGAGCTGACCGCGCACGCGGACCCCGAGCGCATCCACCAGGTCGTCGCGAACCTCATCGACAACGCCGTGAAGCACTCCCCGCCGCACGGCCGGGTCACGCTGAAGGCACGCCCGGGCGCGCTGCCGGACTCGCTGGAGCTGGAGGTCCTGGACGAGGGCCCGGGCATCCCGCGCTCCGAGTGGCACCGCGTCTTCGAGCGCTTCAACCGGGGCGCCGTACGCCGTCCGCACGGGCCGGGCAGCGACGGGGGTACGGGGCTTGGGCTCGCCATCGCGCGCTGGGCCGTCGATCTGCACGGCGGCCGGATCGGGGTGGCCGAATCGGAGCGTGGCTGCCGAATTCTGGTCACCCTTCCAGGGGAGTCCCACATCGGCGGTTGACGTACAGTTCGATCATCGTCGGGCAGTAAAGGTGCCGGACCTGCGTCATCGTGGACGAAGAGAAGCCGTTTCGGGCGGAACCCCGCTTGTTTCCCGCCATTTCTGATGGCGAAACACGGCGTTCGATGTGACTTACACGACGATGCGGCGGCCCGGCCTCTCCTTCTCGGTCTTGGAGGCGTAGCCTTTATTCCCGCTGTCCATCACCTTGTGAAGCGGAAGAGGGCGGTTGCCGCCGTGTCGTCACAGTCCCCCAGTAACGGATCGAGCACCTCGACCGAAGCGGACCGAGCGGGTACGAATCCCGCCGCCGCCTTCGGACCGAACGAGTGGCTTGTCGACGAGATCTATCAGCAGTACCTCCAGGACCCGAACTCGGTCGACCGGGCCTGGTGGGACTTCTTCGCCGACTACAAGCCGGGGGCCGCCGAGACCGCCGCCCCGGCTGCGGCGGGCACTGCGGCCGCGGGGGCCGCAGCGACCACCACGCCCACGGCACCTGTCACCCCTGCCACCCCTGCTCCCGTTCCCGCGGCGCCCGCAGCGCCGGCCCCGGCCCCGGCTCCCCAGCCGGCCGCGCCGGCCGCCGCCGCTCCCGCCGCACCCGCACCGAAGCCGAAGGCCGCTCCCGTGACGACCCCCGCCGCGCCCGCGCAGGAAGCCCCCGAGGGCCCCGAACTCGTGACCCTCCGCGGCCCGGCCGCCGCCGTCGCGAAGAACATGAACGCCTCCCTGGAGGTGCCCACGGCGACGTCCGTGCGCGCGGTCCCGGTGAAGCTGCTCTTCGACAACCGCATCGTCATCAACAACCACCTCAAGCGCGCCCGGGGCGGGAAGATCTCCTTCACGCACCTCATCGGGTACGCGATGGTGCAGGCCATCAAGGCGATGCCGGGCATGAACCACTCCTTCGCGGAGAAGGACGGCAAGCCGACCCTGGTCAAGCCGGAGCACGTCAACTTCGGCCTCGCGATCGACCTGGTGAAGGCCAACGGCGACCGCCAGCTCGTCGTCGCCGGCATCAAGAAGGCCGAGACGCTCGGCTTCTTCGAGTTCTGGCAGGCCTACGAGGACATCGTGCGCCGCGCCCGCGACGGCAAGCTCACGATGGACGACTTCACCGGCGTCACGGTCTCCCTGACCAACCCCGGCGGCCTCGGCACCGTCCACTCCGTGCCCCGCCTGATGCCCGGCCAGTCCGTCATCATGGGCGTCGGCTCGATGGACTACCCGGCGGAGTTCCAGGGCACCTCCCAGGACACCCTGAACAAGCTCGGCATCTCCAAGGTCATGACGCTCACGTCGACCTACGACCACCGGGTCATCCAGGGCGCCGCCTCCGGCGAGTTCCTGCGCATCGTCGCGAACCTCCTCCTCGGCGAGAACGGCTTCTACGACGACGTCTTCAAGTCGCTGCGGATCCCCTACGAGCCGATCCGCTGGCTGCGCGACATCGACGCCTCGCACGACGACGACGTCACGAAGGCCGCCCGCGTCTTCGAGCTGATCCACTCCTACCGGGTCCGCGGCCACGTCATGGCCGACACCGACCCGCTGGAGTACCAGCAGCGCAAGCACCCCGACCTGGACATCACCGAGCACGGCCTCACCCTGTGGGACCTGGAGCGGGAGTTCGCGGTCGGCGGCTTCGCCGGCAAGTCCCTGATGAAGCTGCGCGACATCCTCGGCGTGCTGCGCGACTCGTACTGCCGCACCACCGGCGTCGAGTTCATGCACATCCAGGACCCGAAGCAGCGCAAGTGGATCCAGGACCGCATCGAGCGCTCGCACTCCAAGCCGGAGCGCGAGGAGCAGCTGCGCATCCTGCGCCGCCTGAACGCGGCCGAGGCCTTCGAGACGTTCCTCCAGACGAAGTACGTCGGCCAGAAGCGGTTCTCCCTGGAGGGCGGCGAGTCCGTCATCCCGCTGCTCGACGCGGTCATCGACTCCGCGGCCGAGTCCCGCCTCGACGAGGTCGTCATCGGCATGGCCCACCGCGGCCGGCTCAACGTGCTGGCGAACATCGTCGGCAAGTCGTACGCGCAGATCTTCCGCGAGTTCGAGGGCAACCTCGACCCGAAGTCGATGCACGGCTCCGGCGACGTCAAGTACCACCTGGGCGCGCAGGGCACGTTCACCGGTCTGGACGGCGAGGAGATCACCGTCAGCCTGGTCGCGAACCCCTCGCACCTGGAGGCCGTCGACCCGGTCCTCGAAGGCGTCGCGCGCGCCAAGCAGGACATCATCAACAAGGGCGGCACGGACTTCACGGTCCTGCCCGTCGCGATCCACGGCGACGCGGCCTTCGCGGGCCAGGGCGTGGTGGCCGAGACCCTGAACATGTCGCAGCTGCGCGGCTACCGCACCGGCGGCACGGTCCACGTCGTCATCAACAACCAGGTCGGCTTCACGGCGGCCCCCGAGTCCTCGCGCTCCTCCATGTACGCCACCGACGTGGCCCGCATGATCGAGGCGCCGATCTTCCACGTGAACGGCGACGACCCCGAGGCCGTCGTCCGCGTCGCGCGGCTCGCCTTCGAGTTCCGCCAGGCGTTCAACAAGGACGTCGTCATCGACCTCCTGTGCTACCGCCGCCGCGGCCACAACGAGTCGGACAACCCGGCGTTCACGCAGCCGCTGATGTACGACCTGATCGACAAGAAGCGCTCGGTGCGCAAGCTGTACACCGAGTCCCTGATCGGGCGCGGCGACATCACCCTGGAAGAGGCCGAGCAGGCCCTCCAGGACTACCAGGGCCAGCTGGAGAAGGTCTTCACGGAGGTCCGCGAGGCCACCGCGCAGGGCTCCGCCGGCGCGTCCGCCGACCCGCAGGACGGGTTCCCGGTCGCCACGCCGACCGCGATCTCCACCGAGGCCGTCAAGCGGATCGCCGAGTCGCAGGTCAACATCCCGGACCACATCACGGCCCACCCGCGCCTGCTGCCGCAGCTCCAGCGCCGGGCGGCCATGGTCGAGGACGGCACGATCGACTGGGGCATGGGCGAGACCCTCGCGATCGGCTCGCTGCTCCTCGAGGGCGTCCCGGTCCGGCTCGCCGGCCAGGACTCGCAGCGCGGTACGTTCGGCCAGCGCCACGCCGTCATCATCGACCGCGAGACCGCCGAGGAGTTCACGCCGCTGAACTACCTCTCGGAGGAACAGGCCCGCCTGAACGTCTACAACTCGCTGCTCTCCGAGTACGCGGCCATGGGCTTCGAGTACGGCTACTCGCTGGCCCGCCCGGACGCGCTCGTCATGTGGGAGGCGCAGTTCGGCGACTTCGTCAACGGCGCGCAGACCGTCGTCGACGAGTTCATCTCCTCCGCCGAGCAGAAGTGGGGCCAGACCTCCGGCGTCACCCTGCTGCTGCCGCACGGCTACGAGGGCCAGGGCCCGGACCACTCGTCCGCCCGCCCGGAGCGGTTCCTCCAGATGTGCGCGCAGAACAACATGACGGTCGCCATGCCGACGCTGCCGTCGAACTACTTCCACCTCCTGCGCTGGCAGGTCCACAACCCGCACCACAAGCCGCTGGTCGTCTTCACCCCGAAGTCGATGCTGCGTCTGAAGGCCGCGGCGTCGCAGGCGGAGGAGTTCACGTCCGGTCAGTTCCGGCCGGTCATCGGCGACTCCTCGGTCGACCCGAACGCGGTCCGCAAGGTCGTCTTCACGGCGGGCAAGGTCTACTACGACCTCGACGCCGAGCGGCAGAAGCGCGGCATCACGGACACGGCGATCATCCGGATCGAGCGCCTCTACCCGCTGGCGGGTGCGGAGCTCCAGGCCGAGATCGCCAAGTACCCGAACGCCGAAAAGTACCTGTGGGCGCAGGAGGAGCCGGCGAACCAGGGTGCCTGGCCGTTCATCGCGCTCAACCTGATCGACCACCTGGACCTGGCAGTCGGCGCGGAGGTCCCGCACGGCGAGCGCCTGCGCCGGATCTCGCGCCCGCACGGGTCGTCCCCGGCGGTCGGTTCCGCGAAGCGGCATCAGGCGGAGCAGGAGCAGTTGGTGCGTGAGGTGTTCGAGGCGTGAGCCTCGTGCCTTAGCGCATGAAGAAGCCCGGCCCTGAAGAGGGCCGGGCTTTCTCGTGTCTCAGGTCAGTTCAGCAGCGGTTCGAAGTCCCAGTAGGGACGGATCCGGGAGCGGGCCGAGATCGTGTGCGGGTGCTGACGGCCGAGGGTGGACTCGAAGTCGGAGAGGACTTCCTGCTCGACCTTCTCGGCCTGCCGGCGTTCGCGGAGGTTGCGCAGGTCGGCGGCGTGGGCGACGCGGGCGGAGAGCGTGAGGGGGTGGGTGCGGCCGAGGGATTCGGTCGCGTTCGCGATCGTGGCGCGGCTGAGGGTCTCCGCCGACTCCGTGTCGCCGACGAGGTTGCGCAGGGCGGCGGCGTTGAGGGCGGTGCCGACGGTCCAGGGGTGGGTGGCGCCGAGGCGCGCGGTCATGTCGGTGAGCGCCTGTTCCAGGATCGCGTGGGCGTGGTCGCGTTCGCCGACGTTGCGCAGGATGAGCGCCTGGTTGGAGCGGGTGCCGACGAGGAAGGGGTGGGTGTCGTCCAAGGTGAGTTCGTAGCGGGCGACGATGGACTCGCTGAGCTCGCGGGCCTCGTCGATGTCGCCGTGCTCGCGGATGAAGCAGCTCTGGGCGATGGCGGCGATGAGGGTGGTCGGGGAGTTCTCGCCGAGGACGCGCTCGGCGCGTTCGAGGACGCTCGTGAAGAGAGGTCCCGCCACGTCGCGGTTGCCGCCGCGGTAGAGGCACATGGCGTGGTTGTGCTCGGCGTACAGGGTCATCGGGTTGTCGTCGCCCATGACGATCCGGTACTCGTCGACGTTGCGCGTCTGCACCGATTCGGCCTCGGCGTACCGGCCGAGCAGGCGCAGGTCGACCGAGTACGACAGCTCGGACTGGAGGGTCCAGGGGTGCCGGGCGCGCAGCAGGTTGCGGCGGGCCTCCCAGGCCCTGCGGTCGGTGTCGAGGGCCTCCTCGTACCGGCCGAGCATCCGCAGGGACACGGCGAGGTTGTTGATCGCGTTGAGGGTGCGGGAGTCCTGGTCGCCGAGGAGGTCGCGGTAGGCGACGAGGACCCACTGGGACAGCTCCAGGGCCTCGCTGTACCGGGCGAGCCCCCGCAGGTCCCCGACGAGTCCGTTCGCGGCCCGCAGGTGTTCGAGGTCCTGCGGCCCGCGTGCCTCGCGCAGGTGCGCGGCGGCGGCCCGGTTGAGCGCCTCGCTGCTCGCGTAGTCGCCGGTCGACCGCAGCAGGTTGCAGTAGTGGTACGACAGGTCCCAGATCCGCGGGTGGGTCTCGCCGAGGAGTTCGCGCCATGCCTCCATGGCGCGCTGTCCGAGCTTCATGCCGGACCGGTACTCGCCGGAGAAGTACATGTAGCGCAGGCAGTTGAGGACGAGCTGCTGCACGTCGGGGTCCTTGGTGCGCAGCACGTCCGCGTACTTGAGGTGCGGCACGATCTCCGCGTACGACGGCCACATCCGGGTGTCGGTGGGGCGGCGCGGGTCGGCGACGGCGAGGGCTTTGCGTACGACGTCGATGAACTCCCCGCGCTCCGGTTCGGGCATGTCCTTGTGGACGATCTGGTGGACCATGCGGTGCAGGTAGAGGGAGTCGCCGGTGGTGGCGGGTTCGTCGAGGGAGACCTCGTGGGACTCCAGGCGGACGACGGAGTACTGGCGCAGCTGGTTGATCGCCTTGTTCCACAGCAGCGGGTCGTTGACCAGCCCGGCGACCTGCTCGGGAAGTTCGTCGCCCGGCAGGTCGCGCAGGAGGCGTACGGGGATGAAGCCGGGCGCGAAGAACGTGCACAGCCGCAGCAGGTCGACGGACTCGGGGACGGTCTCGCGGAGTTTGTTCAGCAGTATCGACCACGCGGTCTGGAAGGCGACGGGGAAGTCCGCCGACACCTTGACGACGTCGGAGTCGATGCCGCCCTCCAGGAGGGCGATGTAGTCGCGCACGGACAGGTCGGAGTCGTTGAGCCAGCCCGCCGTCTGGTCGAGGAGCAGCGGCAGGTCCTCCAGGGCGTCGGCGAGCTGATCGGCCTCGGTCTCGGAGAGCCGGGGGGCGCGGCGCCGGACGAACGCCACGGACTCGTCCCGGGAGTAGACCGGGATCTCCACCAGCTTGCTGTTGTGCTCGGACCATTCGGGGTTGCGGGAGGTGATCAGGACGTGTCCGGGTCCGGTCGGCAGGAGGTCCCAGATCTGCTCGGGTTCGTCGGCGCCGTCGAGGACGAGCAGCCAGCGGGAGTACGGCTCGCCCCGGCGCAGCGCGTCGCGGACGGCGCGCAGCCGCTCGCCGTACTCCTGGCCGGTCTGGAGGTCGAGCTTGGGGGCGAGTTCGGCGAGGAAGCGCCGGTAGGTGACGCGTTTGTCGGCGTTGACCCACCAGACGACGTCGTACTCGGAGCCGAAGCGGTAGACGTACTCGGTGGCGAGCTGGGTCTTGCCGACGCCGGACATGCCGTGCAGGGTGACGACGCCCGCGCCGGGTTCGGCGCTCTGGAGGATGTGGTGGATGTCGTTGAGGAACGGCTCGCGGCCGGTGAAGCGGGTGTTGCGGCGGGGTACGCCGCCCCAGACGTCCGGCATCGCGGCGGGGAAGCGGGGTCCGCGCCGGCCGTCGACGCCGTTGGCGTGCGGGTCGTAGGGCAGGTCGAGGCGGTCGAAGAGGCGGCGTTCGGCCTCGTCGGCGCCGAGGTTGATGAGGTTCTCCGCGGCGAGGACCGTCACGGCCTGCGGGAGCGGGGCGTTGGTGAGGGAGACGGCGGCGAAGCGGGACGGGTCGGGGGCGACGACCTCGCGCAGCGCCGCGTTCCACTCCTCGTGGCTGCGCGGGCCGAGCTGAAAGTACCACTCGCTGACCAGGACCAGGATGCGGCCCTCGGAGAGCATCAGGTCACGCAGCAGGTCCGGCAGCGGCACCTCGGGCGGGGCGTCCCAGCGGACCAGCACGACCCGGACGCCGTTGCGCTCCAGGCGGTCGGCGATCCAGGCGGCCCAGGCCCGGTTGAAACCCGCGTAGCTGATCGTGACGGTCGGCCGTGGGGTCCCCCTCTCGGTGGACCTGACCGGTGTGCGGGCTCCAGACAAGGCGGCCTCCAACGCGTCGTTCCAGGAAAAATCGTAGGGCCTCGGTGTGCCGCCCGTAAGGTCCCGGGAGACGGCGGGTGGACGTCGGGGCAGGGAGATCTTCGCGCAGGAGCCCGTACGCGCGCGGGCGTTTGACCACTCGTCCTCCGTCCCCTCACTCGTTCGGGCGTCCTTGAGCGGAAGCGTGCCGTTGTGTCCACAGCGTGCGTGCGGCGTGCACGTACGCCTGGGCGCGCGCCTGCTGGCCCCGGGGTGCCGGGTACTCGCGCATGCGTTCGTGGGTGTCGGCCATCGCGTCGACGAACAGCCGTCCCCGGACGGTGAGATCGGGTGATCCGACGAGCGCGGGCAGGGCCGCGCCGACCATGGCGTGGCAGCGGGCGTGCTCGGTCCAGGCCCGCTCGCGGTGCGCGGGGTCGGTGAGGGCGAGGCGCTGCTGGTAGTCGGCGATCGCGAGGTGGGAGTAGGTGCCCTGGAGGAGGCCCTCGAAGGGGCGGGGGTCCTGCCGCCAGGGTGCGAAGTACCGTTCCTCGCCGTCGGCTTGATGGAGTGTCATCAGGTCGGAGAGCGCGGAGAGTTTAGCGTGGTGCAGTTCGTGGACGATGGTCGAGGCGAACGACACCGGTCCGGGTGGCAGGTTGCTGAGCAGCGCTCCGAACGCCTCCCGCCGGGTCGCGCTGCTCGTCCCGCGCGCGGCGGCGATGTCGGGCGGCGCGGTGAGCGGCACCAGGCAGCGCAGCAGCGTCAGCGCTTCCCGCACCCGGTGCTCCCCGCCGGTCCGCAGCGCCTCCCCCGCACCGGACCACACCTGCGCCCACCGCTTGCGTCCGGTGTCGTCCAGCACCACCGCCTCCCCCAACCCGACCCGGCGGCGCGGCGTTCGGGTCGTGCGGTACGGGTCGAGGTCCTCCAGCGGCACCAGCGGCGCGCCGGGCACCAGGCCGGGCAGCGCGTGCGCGGGCAGCCAGGCTCCCGAGGCCGACCAGGCGCCGACGTCGGGTTCCGGGTGCACGGCGACGTCGAGCTCGCCGACCTGACGAATCGTCATTCGTCCATTTCTGTAAGCGACTTCGACCTCTCCTTCGGTCCGCAGCGCTCCGAGGGACGGCAGGACGAGCATCCCGTCGTACGCCGTGGTGCGGAGCGTGAAGTCGAGTCCCGCCCGCACCGCGCAGGCGGCGGCGATCGCCCCCAGGTGACCGAGGGCCTGCGGTTGTCCGGGGTTGCGGAGTGTGTGCCAGGCCCAGGAGCCGGTGAGGGGGTGCAGGAGGCGGGCGCGGACGGGGGTGACGGCGTGCTCCGGTCCGGCCACCCGTGCGGACGCGGCTCTGTCGGCCTGCGTCAACAGGTCCCAGGCGTCCCGCAGTTGACTTCCCGCTGCGTCCAGCACGGCGCGTACGACGAGCAGTTGGCGGCGGTGCTGGTCACGGACGAGGAGGCCGAGGGTCTCGGGGTCGGCGCCGGTACGGCCGAGGTCGGCGACGGCGGTGTCGGAGAGGGTCATGGCGCCCCCTTCCCGGTGACGGCGGCGAGCCGGTCGGCCACATGCCGGATGAAGTGCTGGAGGTCGGCGCAGTACACGGACGGGTTGCGGAAGCCGTGCCCGGCACGGTAGCGGTGGGCGTAGTGGCCGCCCCCGCAGACCCGCAGCAGGGGGCAGCTCCGGCACTGTTCGGCCAGCGCCGCCGCACCCGCCTGCCGGTCGGCGACCGCCGGAAGGCGCAGCGCGTCGTCGAAGGGGTGATGAAAGACGTCGAGCCCGGTGCGAGCGGCCCCGTCGTACGCCGACTTGAGGGAGTCGACCTGCTCGATCGTCCCGTCGGTCTCCACGACGACGGAGTCGAAGGGGGCGAGGCCGAGCGCCTCGATACCGGCGGCCCGGCCCAGCAGCAGGGCGAGGCATGCCTCGAAGAGCCGGACATGGGTCTCGCGCCGCCCGGCGGCCCACCAGCGGTCGAAGACGGCGGCGAGCCACTCGCCGTACCGGCCCAGGTGGTCGGGCGGGGCCGACCAGTTGCCGTGCGGGAGCAGCAGGTCGAGGGTGGGTGGCCGGAGTTCGACGAGCGAGTCGTACGTCCGGACCGGGTCGAGCGTCGGGTCGACGACCGTCAAGATGCCGCCGTACGCCTCCGGGAACCGCTCGGCGAGGAGCCGGGTGCCGCGTGCGGCGGCGGGCCAGGAGGGGCGTCCGGCGTGGTCGACGCGGCGGGTGTTGTGCGCGGCGGTGCCGCCGTCGAGGCTGACGCCGACCCGGATGCCGGCGGCGGCGAGGGCGGTGAGCCGGGGCTCGGTGAGGAGCGTGGCGTTGGTCTGGACGACCGGCCGGACCGTACAGCCGTCGGGCACGCGCGCGCGGACCCGGTCGGTGAAGCGGGCGAGCGTTCCGGTGCCCGCGAGGAGGGGTTCGCCGCCGTGCAACACCAAGGAGATCTCGGCGAGTTCGTGGCTGCGGGCGTGTTCGGCGATGCGGTCCGCCGTACGGTCGAGGACGCCGTCGGAGGCGCGCCGGGGGCGGGTGCGCCAGGTGCTGTCGGGGCCTTCGTAGAGGTAGCAGTAGGTGCAGGCGAGATTGCAGCGGCTGTGCACTTTGACGATGAACTGCCGGAACGGGACAGCGAGTTGCACGGGAGCGGCCAGGCGTCCAGTCACTCTGCACCCCCCATGCGTGCGCGGCTGTCCCTCACGCGTGTTCCCGCGATCCGGCTCCGGACACACCCCGACGTACGAAATGTGACCGGTTCACGCGGTGGATCGACCGAAAGGTTCAGGTCACAGCGCGCTGGAGAACCCTCCCCACAGCATCTCGGTGGGCCGGGCAGCCCGGTCCACGAGGTCGGCGACAAGTTCGCGCAGCACCGGATGGTCGGTGGTCCTCAGCTCTTCCAGGTCGAGGGAGAGCAGGTCGGGCAGGTCATCGTGGTTCACGGTGTCCCCTTAGGTCATTCCAGCGCCGCCAGGCGCTCGGCCGTGTCCTGCGGTGTCGGCCGGTCCGGGACGACGCTGTCCTCGGGCAGCCGCGCCCACTCGGCCCGCGCCGCGCGGTAGGCATCGCGGGCCGCGCGGGGCCGGGTGGCCGCTTCGTAGGACATACCCCGCCAGTGGTGCGCCTGCGCGCGAGCGCGGACACATTCCTGGCGGCGCCGCTCGGTACCGGCCAACTCCTCCGCCTCGCGGGCCGATTGAGCCGCGTCCCGGAAGACGTCGACGGCGAGGTCGAGCCGGGTGGGCCGGCGCAGGCTGCGGTACGCCTCGTACTGGACCTGCCCGAGGTCGAGGAGGCAGTGCGCGGCGAGCAGCGGGTCGTCGGCCTCGTCGGCGGCGAGCCCGAAGAGGTGCTCGGCCTCGCGCAGGTCGACGCGGT
>NZ_LIRL01000354.1 GCF_001419795.1 Streptomyces niveiscabiei | reverse complement strand
GGTCCAGACCGGGTGGGTGGGAACGCGGTTGGCGAGTTCGGAGAACTCCGCGAGTACCGCCGCCCGCCGGGCGTCCAGACCGCCTTCGAGGCGGAACTCGGCGTCCTTGTAGACGAGCGGGGTCACCGGGAGGGAGACCAGGTGGTCGGCGTCGGTCAACTGGCGCCAGAAATGGGCGCCGAGGCCGAAGAGGGACGCCGCGTCCACGGGGGACGCGGCCCACACGCCCAACTCGTCCATCAGACCAGCGAGTTCGGGTCGATGCCGTCGAGCAGGTTAGGCGTCTTGCCCAGCAGATGGTTGACGAAGCCGATGATCTGCATGCCGGGGATCGTGATCGTGGAGCCGTCGCTCTCGAAGTGGTAGCGCCGGTCGGACTCCTGGTGGCTGTAGCTGCCCCGCGCGCGGAACGGCCCGAAGCCGACGCTGGCGCTCGCCGAGAACGAACTGCTGTACGTGTGCAGGGCGGAGGCGAACGAGGCCGAGCGGATCGCGACATCCTTCACGAAGACCGCCTGGAGGGGGTAGCCGATGAACCGGCCCTGCGGCGGGGCACCCCCGTCGGACGGCATCTGGTCGTAGTTCCAGCCGTGCCCCTTGCGCAGATCCCACCCCCGGTTCTCCAGGAACTCCGGGTAGAACCAGGGCCGTACGATCTGGACCTGGGCGAGCTTGAACGTCATCGCGAAGTCGTCCACCGCGTAATTCGAGTCGTACTGCGTCGAGTTGGACTGCACCCCGGCGTTCGCGCTCCAGAACCCGAACCCGAAGCCGCCGCCCGCCGACCAGGACGTGTTCTCGGTGTGCTGATGCGAGTCGACCTGGCTGTGGTAGACGTTGTACTCGGTCCAGCCGCTCGCCGTCGCGAAGTCACCGGGGACGACGGTCGTGTAGTAGAACCGCTGGCCCGGACCGGACGCGCCGGTGAGCGTGCCCAGGTCGTAGAAGTTCTCCAGGTTCCGCTTCCACAGCAGCATCGACTTCTCGGTCGTCTGGTCGACGTACGCGTGGATCTGCTCGACCTCGTTCTTGTAGCCGCTCGTCGTCCAGTCGTCCATCGCGGCGGCGACCTGCATCCGGTACAGCTCCGCGTTGTTGGACCAGTCGGCGACCGCCTGCATGCCCGCCTCGCCGGTCGCGGTCTGCGCGGCCGTCCGCTTCGCGTTGTACACCGTCGCGGCCTGCGCGTACGCCTGCATGCCGGCCTTGTACGCCTTCTGCATCGGACTGTCCTCGGTGACCTGCTTCTCCTCCTCGGTGATGATGTCCTTCACCGTCTTGGTCACCCGCAGCAGCCCGCGCATCCGCTCCAGCCGCTTCTGCTGTTCCGGCGTGAGCTGATCGTCGATCACCAGCGAGAACTTGAGGATCTGTCCGTAGATCTCGCTCAGCCGCGCCCCACTCGCGTTGCGCCACACCCCCTCCTGCCGGTCGGTCGAGTACGCGGACGTCACATCCGGGATGTAGTCGATCAACGAGGCGAAGTTGTACGCCTGTTGGAGCAGCAGCCGCTGCTCCGCCACGGTGCTCCCCGCCGCGATGCCCTCCGCCGCGAACCTGAAGTCGGCGGGCTCGTACGGCAGTCCGGGCATGCACCAGGTGATGAACGAGTCCTTCGCGGGCGGCACGGTCCCGTCGCCGCCGGTCAGGATCGCGAAGAGCTGGTTGCGGAAGAGATTGCCGAGGTCTGCCAGTTTGTACGCCATGGCGGATCCGCCTTTCCGGTTACCGGTGCGCCGCGATCGAGCGCATCGTGCTCGCCAGCACGTCGTAGTAGGTGGGGGCCGACGCGTACCCCGCCGAGGCGACCGCCCGCGCGAACGCGTACGGATCGTCCGTGTGGTCGAAGGCGGGCGCGTAACGCCCGTTGTCCCTCAGGAAGTTGCCGTGCGCCGAGAACGACTCCTCGGGGCTCGCGTACACCCGGAACCAGTCGCGCACGTCGTAGTCGTACTTTCCGTCGGCCCGGGGCGCCACCGAGATGACCTCCGGGAACGGCACGTCCGGACGGCTCAACACCTCATGTGTACGGACAAGTTGACGCGTCTCCGGCGGATCGGACGCCTTCGCCTTCACGCCGAAGAAGTTGTTGCCCGGCGCCTTCTCGCCCCACCCGGACTCCAGCGCCGCCTGCCCCAGCGTCACCAGCGCGGGAACGCCGGTCGCCGTCTCGCTCGCGTCCGCGTAACTCCCGTACCGGGCAACGAAGTCGCCCACCTTCGAGGGCGCGGACGCCGCCGCCGACCAGACCGCGTCGTACGGCCCGACCAGGCCCGCCCACTGCTCCGACACGGCCTGCGGGACGCCGTCCTGCCGTTTGGTCCCCCAGTCGACGCTCACGTACTGCGTGCCCTTGAAGAAGTAGGCATGCCCGTTGCCGGGGTTGAGCGCGCCGTCGAGACCGGTGCCGACCCAGGAAGGGTCGACGCCGGACCAGCCGGCGGCGATCGCCTTGGGGTAGCCGGGGTCCTGCCGGTCGCCCGGCAGGTCGTAACGGGCGTACTGCGCACCGTAGAAGAAGTAGAGCTTGCCGTCGCCCCAGTTCATGACGGCGTCGATCGTCTCGAACGCGAGCCCCGCCCAGTTCCCGCTGATCGGCAGCGGGTAGCCGGCCTCGACCTCGCGCGTCTCGTACGGGACACGGACGTACTCGGTGCCCCGGAACACGTACAGATACCCCTGCCCGAGGTCCACGGCCCCGTCGATCCCCTCCTCCCAGCCGGGCGGCAACCCCGCCCAGGTGTCCGAGAGTTGCTGGTCGAAGTCGGGGTCGGCGGAGTCCGTCTCGATGTTGAAGGTCCGCACCGTCGAGCCGGTGAGGAAGTACGCCTCGGGTACGCCGCCCATGGCACGGCCTTTCGTCGGTGGGTTATGTACTCATTTCTAACGGGATCGGTGTGATGAGCGCTTGGGGTGCTTGTCCCGTCCTTCTGGGGCCTCGGTCTGGGGTCTAGGTCTGGGGCATCGGTCCCTGGATGTCTGTCCCGCCGACCGTCACCTTCTGTCCCCGCAGGCGTCCTCGTTCGGGTGAATACGCGAGGAAGGCCGGCACCCCCGAGAGGGCACCGGCCGTTCCGCGAGCGCGAGCGATCAGGCCGCCAACTCCGCCTCCTCCACCGCCCTTTCGGCCACCTCGGGCTTCCCGTCCCGCATCACCAGCACCGCCACCACAGCCGCTACCAGCACCCCCACCGCACTCACGGTGAACGTCGTCCCCATCGACTCGGTGAACGCCGACCGCGCGGCGCCCAGCACCCCCGGCTCCGTGGCCCCGGCGATCGACTGCCGGGCCGCCTCGGGCGCGTCCTCGGGCATCCGCGCCGTGTACCCGCTGGTCAGCAGCGAGCCCAGGATCGCGATGCCCAGCGCCGTACCCGCCTGCTGGATCGTGTCGTTGAGGGCGGAGCCGACGCCGGCCTTGTCGGCCGGGATGGTGCCCATCAGCGCGGCGACGGCGGCCGGCATCGCGAGCCCGGCGCCGAGGCCGAGAAGTCCGAGGGCCACGGCGGGAGTCGTGAAGCCGCTGTCCGCGCCGACCGTGGTCATCAGGGCGAAGCACGCCACCATGACCAGCATCCCGGCGAAGATCACGCCCCGGTTCCCGAACCGCGCCGACAGCTTCACGCCGCCCCCGTTGCCGGCCAGCGCGGCGACCGCGAGCGGCAGGAACGCGAGCCCCGCCTCGACCGGCGAGTAGCCGAGCACGAACTGGAGGTACTGGGTGAGCACCAGCAGCAGACCGCCGTTGCCGATCTGGACGAGCGCCAGCGAGAGCGAACCCCCGCTGAAATTACGGTGCTTGAAGAGGACCAGCGGGACCATCGGCGACGCGGTGACGTTCTCCCACCCGACGAACCCGGCGAGCGCCAGCACCGCGACCACCAGGGTGAGCGCCGAACGGCCCTCGAACGCACCGTGCTGGGGGATCTCGATGATCCACCACACCAGCGCGGTCATCCCAACGGCGGACAGTACGGCGCCGATCGGGTCCGCCTTCTGCCAAGGCGCCCTGGACTCCGGCATCAAGGTCACCCCGGCGACCAACGCCAGTGCCACGACAGGGACGTTGAGGAAGAAGATCGAGTGCCAGGAGAAGTGGTCGATGAGGACGCCGCCGAGCACCGGGCTGCCGACCAGCCCCAGCATCGACACCGAACCCCACGCGGCCATCGCCTTCGGCCGCTCCTCCTCGTCGAAGACGGTGATCAGGATCGACAGCGTCGACGGCATGATCAGCGCCCCGCCGACGCCCATCGCGATCCGAACGGCGATGACCTCGGCGGGAGTTGTGCAGAACGCCGCCGCGAGCGAGGCCGCTCCGAAGAGGACCAGGCCGATCAGCATCACCCGGCGCCGCCCGAACCGGTCGCCGAGGCTGCCGGAGGTCAGGAGCAGGCCCGCGAAGACGAGGATGTAGGAGTCGAGGATCCACTGCGTGTCCTGCGCGCTCGCGCCGATGTCCGAGGTCATCGACGGGACCGCCACGGTGAGCGCCATGCTGTCGATCGTCAGCACGACCGTGCTCAGACAGAGCACGACCAGAATCCACCAGCGCCGCCCGCTCCTGCCGTGTCCGTCCATCGGATTCCCTCCCTTGCGAACATCGTGCGCCTGATGCGTACGGTGTTCTCGCTGCCGTTGCGCACACCGTACGCCACGCGGAACAGTGTGCGCAAGAAGGGGTGAGCGCACCTCGGCGACCCTTCCAGCCCGCCCCCCGAGCCCGGCGCGCAATCCCCCACTCCAGTCGCCGCCACCCCCCGCCCGAGTTGCTGAAGCGACGGCATCGGCCACAAGTGACTCATTCCTCACCGCTACTTGGCCGGTCCCAGACGCTTGAGCGTTGAAGAACCACCGCTACAGTCGACCGACACGGGTGTCCCCGCACGGTCCCGCCGACGGGCGCCCGCCCCGCGCGGCCACGCCCGATCGCCGCGCAGCGCATCCGCACCATCCCGCACGGCCTCCGCACCAACACCCGCACGGCGTTCGAACTCCCGGGCAGGCCGCAGCACTTGGCGGCCATGTCACCGACACTCGAAGCAGCCAGGAGGTCCCCCGACCATGCCTCTGCGCCATCTCACCCCACATGACCAGCGGCTCTTCCTGCTCCACGGCACCGGCCCCGCCGCCTTCGTGCCGGACCCGCTGATCCACCGGGCCGTGGCCCGGCACGCGGCCACCACCCCGCACGCGATCGCCGCCGAACACCGCGACCGGACCCTCACCTACGCCCAACTCGACGCGTACGCCGAGGCGTTGGCGGCACGCCTGTACGCGGAGGGCGTCCGCCCCGGCGACCACGTCGGCCTCTTCGTACGCCGCTCCCTGCCGATGCTCGTCGGCCTGCTGGGCATCCTCAAGGCGGGCGCCGCCTACGTCCCCCAGGACATCGGCCTCGCGCCGCCCGCCCAACTAGCCCACGTCATCGGCACCGCACGCACCCGCGTGATCCTCACCCTCGCCGAACACGCGCACCGCGTCCCGGTTCCGCCGGACCAGGGCCACCGACTCATCGACCTGGACGAGCCGTTGCCCCCGGCGCGGCGCCAACTCCCCGTCCCCCGGCCGGACGACGGCTGCTACGTCCTGTTCACCTCAGGCACCACCGGCCGCCCGAACGGTGTGAAGGTCACCCACCGCAACGTCGCCAACCTCCTGCTCACCGAACCGGGTTCGCTCGGCATCGGCCCCGGCGACCGCGTCGCCCAACTCCTCAACATCGCCTTCGACATGGCGGCCTGGGAGATCCTCGGCTGCCTCGCGCACGGCGCCACCCTCGTCATCCGCGACCGCGACATCGCGGCCACCGCCCGCACGGCGACCGTCCTGATCGCCACCCCGACGGTCCTGTCCGGCATCGACCCGGCCGCCTGCCCCCGGGTGCGCGCGGTCGCGGTCGCCGGAGAACCCTGCCCGCGTCCCCTCGCCGACGCGTGGGCGCGCCGGGCCGCGTTCTTCAACTGCTGCGGCCCGACCGAGACGACGATCGTCAACACCATGTCCCGGCACGACCCGAGGAACCCCCTCCTCACGATCGGCCGCCCCACCCCCAACAACACGGTGTACGTCCTGGACGCCGACCGCCGCGCCCTGCCGATCGGTGAGGTCGGCGAGATGTGGGCCGGCGGCGACTGCGTGTCGGCGGGCTACCTCACCGACGATCCCAACGACCGTCTGAACAAGGAGCGTTACGCCCCGGACCCGTTCCTCGGCGGCGGCCGGCGCATGTTCCGCACCCGCGACCTCGGCCGCTGGACCCCGGACGGCCGCCTCGAACACCTCGGCCGCACCGACGACCAGGTGAAGGTACGCGGCTTCCGCGTCGAACTCGACTCCGTCTCCTCGGTGTTGGAGCAGGTGCCGGGTGTCGTGCGCGCGGTCACCCTGAAGCGCGACGACCGCACGCTCGTCTCCTTCGTCTGCCCGGCGGACGTCGACCCCGACACGGCCCGCCGCGCGGTCGCCGACGCGCTGCCGTACTACTGCGTACCCGATAGTGTCATGCCCCTGACAGCGTTACCGGAGACCGACCGGGGCAAGATCGACAAACCGGCGCTCCTCCAACTCGCCCCGGACCGCCCGGCGGTGGCCCGATGACGACGGAGCTGAGCCGCACCGGCACCCCGCTCCCCGCCCTGACCTCTCTGCCGCGCCGCCTCCTCAAGCACCCCCGGCTGATGCACTACAACCGGCTCGCGGCAACGGTGTTCCTGGTCAACGGGGCGTGCCTGTACGCGAGTTGGCCGGTCACCGAACAGGGCATGGCCCACGCGGTCCTCGCGAACCTCGCGCTGGCGATCCTCATCCGCCAGCAGTACGTCATCAACTTCCTCTTCCGGGTGGCGACTTCAGCCCCGGTCAGTTGGCCGCTGCGGGTCCGCTGGACGCTGGGCAAGGTCTACCACTTCGGCGGACTGCACGTCGGAGGCGCGCTCGCGGGGACGGCGTGGTTCGCCGCGCTCACCCTCACGACCACCGACAGGGCCGTCATGGCCGTGAGTTGGGCGCTGCTCGTGCTGCTGCTGGGCATCGTCGCGACCGCGCTGCCGCCCTTCCGGTCCCGGCACCACGACCACTTCGAGAAGATCCACCGCTTCGGCGGCTGGAGCGCCCTCGCCCTCTTCTGGGCGCACACCGTCCTGACGGCGACCGGGCCCCTCGAACCGGCGGTGCTCGCGGCCGTCACGTTCAGCGTCGCGCTGCCCTGGCTGCGGCTGCGCAAGGTCGACGTACGGGTCGAACGGCCGTCCCCGCACGTGGTGTTGGCCCGCTTCGACTACGGCGAGACCCCCTTCGCCGGGTCCTCCACGGCCGTCAGCCGCAGCCCGCTCACGGAGTGGCACTCCTTCGCGAACGTCCCCTCACCGGGCAGTCCGGGCTTCCGGCTGACCATCTCGCGGGCGGGGGACTGGACGGGGAAGTTCATCGACGACCTCCCAACAAAGGTGTGGGTCAAGGGAATCACCACCGCCGGGGTCGCCAACATCGAAGTCCTCTTCAGCAAGGTGGTGTACGTCGCCACCGGCAGCGGCATCGGCCCCTGCCTGCCCCACCTCCTCGCCGCCGAGGTCCCCTCCCGCCTCGTCTGGGCCACCCGCGACCCCCGCGTCACCTACGGCGACGCCCTCGTCGACGAGATCCTCGCCGTCCAGCCCGACGCGGTCGTCTGGGACACCTCCCGCCACGGCAAACCCGACATGGTCGGCCTCGCGTACGCCGCCTACCGCGACTTCGGCGCCGAGGCGGTCATCTGCATCTCCAACAAGAAGCTCACCTGGCAGGTCGTCCACGGCCTCGAACAGCGCGGAATACCCGCCTACGGCGCGATCTGGGACTCGTAGAAAGGATGGTGACGATGCGTCATCTCAAGACCGAGCGGTACGAGGGTGTCGTGCTCGTCCGCCTGCACCGGCCGCAGGTCCTCAACGCGCTCAGCTCCGAACTGCTCGCCGAACTCCTCGACGCCGTACGGCCGTTGGAGTCCGACGACACGGTCGGCTGCGTCGTCCTCACCGGCTCCGAGCGGGCGTTCGCGGCCGGCGCCGACATCAGGGAGATGGCCGGGAAGAGCGCCGCCGACATGGTGGCCGAGGACTACTTCGGGGCGTGGGAGGAGTTCGCCGACCTGAGCGTCCCGAAGATCGCCGCCGTCAACGGCGTCGCCTACGGCGGGGGGTGCGAACTCGCGATGATGTGCGACCTCGTGATCGCGGGGGAGTCCGCGCGGTTCGGGCAGCCCGAGGTCAAGCTCGGCGTGATCCCCGGCATCGGCGGCACCCAGCGCCTCACCCGCCTCGTCGGCCGCGCCAAGGCCATGGACCTGGTCCTCACCGGCCGCACGATGGACGCCCGCGAGGCGGAGAGCGCCGGGCTCGTGTCCCGGGTGGTCCCCGACGACCGGGCGGTTCCGGAGGCGCTGGAGGCGGCGGCGACGATCGCCTCGTACGGCCGTCTCGCCGTCCGGGCGGCCCGCGACTGCGTCGACCGGGCGCTGGAGACCGGCCTCAGGGACGGCATCCGCTACGAACGCCGCGCGTTCCACGGCCTGTTCGCGACCGGCGACCAGCGGGAGGGCATGACGGCGTTCCTGGAGAAACGCCCGCCACGGTTCAGCGGGCGCTAGCGAGCGCCTGCCCCACCCCCGGTTCCCTCGGCCCC
>NZ_LIRL01000353.1 GCF_001419795.1 Streptomyces niveiscabiei | reverse complement strand
GCCGCCGCCCCGGACGTACCGGCGGAGCGCTTTACGGCGATGACGCGGCTGGACCACAACCGCGCCCTGACGCAGCTGGCGAAGAAGACCGGCACGACGGTCGCCGACATCAAGCGCCTCACCATCTGGGGCAACCACTCGGCGACGCAGTACCCGGACATCTTCCACGCGACGGTCGCCGGTAAGAACGCGGCCGAGGTCGTGGGCGACGAGAAGTGGCTGGCCGAGGACTTCATCCCGACCGTCGCCAAGCGCGGCGCGGCCATCATCGAGGCCCGTGGCGCCTCCTCCGCCGCGTCGGCCGCGAACGCCGCGATCGACCACATCCACACCTGGGTCAACGGCACCGCCGAGGGCGACTGGGTCTCCATGGGCATCCCGTCGGACGGCTCCTACGGCGTCCCCGAGGGCCTCATCTCCTCCTTCCCGGTCACCACGAAGGACGGCGTGTACGAGATCGTCCAGGGCCTGGACATCAACGAGTTCTCCCGCGCGCGCATCGACGCGTCCGTGAAGGAGCTGGAGGAGGAGCGCGCGGACCGATTCCTGGCCCCTGGGTGACCGTACCGTCGCCCAGGGGCCGGCGTTTTTGGCGAACCGGGGCTGCGGTACGGCTCTTTCGGGCACGGTAGAGCCATGCGTGATTTCCGGGACAGCGCGCCGTCCTACCTGACCGTCCGGGTCGCCCAGCAGGCGGGCCCGATCGCCGCGTTCGCGGAGCAGGAGGCGGCGGAGGCGATGGAGCGGTACCCGATGGTCGTCGGCCTCGGGATGCCGCAGTTCTTCCCCACCCGCGAGCGCGAGACGGGCGGCTGGGAGATCCTCGGCCCCGGGTGCAGCGAGCCGCAGGGCGCGCGGGACGACCTCGGCCACCACTTCCGTATGAGCGCGAGCGAGGCCGAGGACGAGGCCGTGGGCCGCAAGTGGATGGCCGCGGCGGAGCGGATCGACCGCGAGGTCGTCGACGAGATCCGGGTACGCGGGGAGCGGTTCCGGATCGCCCGCGCGGGGCAGTTCGTCCGGCTGGGGCCCAACGGTCCCGAGCCGCCCCGGCCTTCCGACCGCGACACCGCCGACGTCGGCGCGGCGTACCGCCTCGACCACCGGGACGAGGGGTTCGTCATCGACCCCTACACCCCGACGAGCCTCTCCGACGGACTCGTCAAGCTGGAGCTGCTCAGCCTCGCCGGCCCGGTCGGCGACGTACCGCAGGAGGTGCGGGACGACGCCGTCGCGGCGCACCACGACCATCCCGGCGGGGTCCTGCTCACGCCGGTCTTCGTGATCTCCCGGCGGGAGCGCAGCGGCAGTTGGGCCCCGACGAACCTCGGCGGGACGCACGCGACCCCCCAGGGCGCCCGCGACTCCCTGGCCCACTGGCTCCGCGTCACCGGCCCCTGGAGCAGGAACCTCGACGACGCGAAGAAGGCGGAGTGGGCGGCGCTCGCGGACCGCCTCGACGAGACCCGCAAGAACGTCCTGGTCATCGACGGCCTCCGGCACCGGGTCACCCGGGTCGACCGCATCATCCGCATGGGCCCCGACGGCCCCGGGGGCCCCCGCCCCTCCGACCACGACTCCGAGCCCCCCATCGACGTCCACGTCCAGCAGCTCAAGGACGCGGGCCTGTGGGAGGACGACGAGAACAAGCCCCTCGAACTCGACGAGCGCACCCTGAAGTACCAGGCCCTCATGGAGCAGGAGGACAAGAGGCAGCGGGAGTGGCGGAAGGCCCGGGGGCTGCGGGACCCGGACTAGAAGCCCCTCAGGCCGTCGCCGTACCGCGCGGTCGGGCAACCGGATTCCAAGACAAGGCGATTGAGATGTCTGCCCACCCCCTCGACCGGGCACCGTACGTGCATGACCGATTACCAGGACAACCATCCGGCCTACCTCACGTTCCGGATGACCGTCCCGGAGAGCCCCCTCGCGCAGTTCGCGGACCAGGAGGCGTGGCGGGCACGGGACCGGTACCCGCAGGTGATGGGGTTGGGACTGCCGGAGTTCTTCCACATGGGGGAGTGCGAGCAAGGGGGGTGGGAGGTGCTCGGGTTCGGCAACATCACCCCCCAGGCCGCCCGCGACTCCCTCGGCAGCTACTTCCGTATGCACGCGAAGGAGGCCCAGGAGGCCGGCGACGAGAAGAACCGCCGCAAGTGGATGGTGGCGGCGAAGCGGATGGACCGGGAGGTCGTGAACGACCTCACCGTCCAGGGGCGCCGCTACCGCATCGTCCGGGTCAGCCGTTTCCTGCGGATGGGCCCCAACGGCCCCGAGCCGCCCCGCCCTTCGGACCGCGACACGGGCGAGGTCGGCGGCGGCGACGTCCCCGGCCCGAAGGACCAGGGCCACATCGTCGACGTCTTCGCCTGGACCGGCCTCTCCGAAGGCATCCTGAAGATGGAACTCGTCGACTACGTGAACGCCCGCGACCACACGACCGAGGAGGGGTACGAGGATTCCCGCAGGGCCCGCCGCGAGTACCCCGGCGGCGTCCTCATGCCGCCCGTGTTCACGGTCTCCGAGCGCCGCGACGGCCAGTGGGGCGCCTTCAACATCGCCACCTCGTACGCGACGGCGCAGGGCGCGCGCGACGCCCTCGCCTCCTACCTCCGCCTGCACGGCCCGTGGGAGCTCGGCCTCGACGAGGAGACGAAGGCCGAGTGGGCGGCGCACGCCGACCGGCTCGACGAGACCCGCGCCAACGCCCTCGTCGTGGACGGCGTCCGCTACCGCGTCACCCGCGTGGAACGCCTCGTCCGGATGGGCCCCGACGGCCCCGAGCCGCCCCGCCGCTCCGACTACGACCCCGAGGAACCGTCCGACGTCCAGGTCAAGCGGCTCAAGGACGCGGGGCTGTGGAACGAGGAGGAGGACGACACGCCGGTCGATCCGGAGGTCAGCGCGAGCATGGAGGAGTACCGGAAGTTGTGGGAGGCGGAGAAGGAGAGGAAGCGGGCCTGGCGGAAGGCCAGGGGGATGCGGGATCTGGACCGGTAGCGGTGCCCTGGCGTCGAGGGGAGACTTCGGCGCCGGGTGCGGCCTGAGGGGCGTCCGGCGGTGTGGATGCCGGGGCCCCGGTCTCGCGCTCGCCCCTGAACTCCGTCACCACCAAGGCCGTTGACACCAGCACCGTGATGCCGACGACCCGCAGGGCCGAGCCCATCCCCGACGCCAGGTCGGGGTGGTGGGCCAGCAGGGTGCCGGACACGGCCACGCCGAGGGCCGCGCCGATCTCGCGGGCCGAGGTGCCGAGCCCGGAGCCCAGGCCGGTGCGGTGAGGGGGGAGGGACGTCGCGACGCCCAGAGTCAGCGCCGGCATCGCCAGGCCCGTACCCGCCGAGATCGTCAACAGCCAGCAGGCGTACAGGGGATACGGCGTTCCCGCGTCCGCCGTCGACGTGCCCAGCAGGCCGAGGCCGATCAGCGCGAGGCCCGCGCCGACCACCGGACGCGGGTGCGCGGACCAGCGCGCCGCGAACTTCGGGACCAGCGCCATGCCGACGATCACGGGGAGGATCGCGACGCCGGTGACACCTGGCCCGTACCCCTTGACCTCTTGCAGGTACTGCGAGTTGACGAAGAAGAGGGCGAAGAGCCCGAAGAACCCGGTGGCCAACCCGAGGACGGTGGCCCGGAGTTGGGAGGAGCGGAAGAGGCGGGGGTCGAAGAGGGGCGCTTTGTACGAGGGGTGCGGGGCCAAGTCCGTTTTCTGATCCATGAGTTCACCCCGCCGTGCCGCCCTCACCGACCTCCCCGTGAACCCCCCGATCAGCCCAGCGCCCACCCCGAACGCCGTCAGGATCACCCCCGACGTCCACCCGTGCTCGGGGCTCTCGATGATCCCGAACAGCACCGCCACCAACCCGGCGGTGAGCAGCGACGTCCCCACGGGATCGAGGGAGTTGCGCGGCGAGCGAGGCGTAAGCGGGGTCGTCACCGCGACGGCGACCGCCAGGAGCCCGGCGAGCGGGACCATGGCCCAGAACAGCGCCCGCCACGTGAGGAACTGCCCCACCAGCCCGCCCCCGAGGTTCCCCGCCATCCCGCCGAGCCCGATCGCCAGCGTCCACGACGCCATCGCCTGAGCCCTGCGCGCGGGCCCCGCGAGGTGGACGACGAGGGACATCGTCGCCGGCGTGATGAGCGCGGCGCCGGCGCCGGAGACGCCCCGACCGGCGATGAGCAGCGCGGGCGTCGGGGCCGACGCGCTGCCCCCGGCGCCGATCGCGAACAGCGCGAGCCCGGCGAGCAGGGCACCCTTGCGCCCGTACCGGTCCCCCAGGGCGCCCGCCGGGATCAGCAGCCCGGCGAAGGCGATGACGTACGCGTCGACGGTCCACAGGATCTCGGCGTGGGAGGGCCGCAGGCCGGACGCCGCGAGCTGCGGAATGAGCAGGTTGATCGCCGCGACCATGCTCTGCGCGACGAGCACGCAGGCGCACAGCGCGAGGAGGGTCGGGCGTTTCAGGGCAGGCGAGGGCACGGCTCCTCCAGGGAACTGGACGGTGTGGGATTCCCGGTCGGCGGGCCCTTTCACCGTAGGATCGCCCCTGGCCTGCTTTCCAGTGCAACCTTCGCAAGGGACGAATGCGTGTGACGCAATCCGTGGACCTCAACCTGCTCGTCGCCCTGGACGTCCTGCTGGAGGAGTGCAGTGTCCAGGGCGCCGCCCGCCGCCTGCACCTCTCCGAGCCCGCGATGAGCCGCACCCTCGGCCGCATCCGTACGGCGCTCGGCGACCCGGTGCTGGTCAGGGCGGGCCGGCGGATGGTCCCCACGCCGCGCGCGCTCGCCGTGCGCGCCGAGGTGAGCGCGGTCGTCGAGCGGGCCCGCGCGGTGTTCACCCCGGCCGGCACCGACCTCCGTACCGTCGAGCGGACCTTCTCGATCCTCGGCCACGACGCCATAGCCGCCTCGCACGGCCCCGCCCTCCTCGCCCGCGCCGCCGCCGAGGCGCCCGGCATCCGGCTGCGGTTCCTCAGCGAGAGCCACCTCGACGCGCCGTTCCTCCGCGAGGGCACCGCCGACCTCGAAGTGGGCGTCGTCGACAGCACCTCGCCCGAGGTGCGCACCGAACTCATCGCCGAGGACCGGATGGTGGGGGTCGTACGGGCCGGACACCCCCTGCTGGAAGGGGAGTTGACGCCGGAACGGTTCGCCGTCGAGGCGGACCACCTGACCGTGTCCCGGCGCGGCAAGCTGCACGGGCCGGTCGACGCCGCCCTCGCCGAACTCGGCCTGCACCGCCGGGTAGTCGTGAGCGTCGGCTCGCTGCCCGCGTCCCTCTTCGTCCTGCGCGACACCGACCTCGTCGGCCTCAACACGGGCTGGGGGCTGCCGCTGGCGCGGACGTTGGGGCTCGCCCACTTCGAAGTACCGCTGCCGCTCCCGCCGTTGCGGCTCGGGATGGCCTGGCACCCCCGCTACGACGCCGACCCCGCGCACGCGTGGCTGCGGGGGCTGGTGCGGGAACAGCTGCGCGAAGCGCTGCCCAACCGACGTGACCCGCCAGGGAGTTGAGGGTGCCTCCCGGACGATTCAGGTGCGTCCGGAAGGCACCCTCGGGAAGGCCGGACCCGCGGATCGGGGTGGAGGCGAGAGCGGCTGAACCCGATCCGCAGGGCCGGCGAAGGTCATGGCCGGGGCGCGAGGCCCGCCGCGAACTCCCGCAGCGCAGCCGTCGCACACCGCTGCATCCCCGGCCCGAACGTCACCCGGGTCGCCCCCAGCGTGCCCAGGTCCGCGGGCGTCGGCCCCTCCCGCGGGTGGCCGAGGACGTTGATCGGCCCCTTGATCCCCGCCCGCAGCAGCGGCAGCGCGACCGGGGGCGCGAGGATCGGGTACACGCAGTCCGCGCCGGCCGCCACGTACAGCGCGGCCCGCTCGATCGCCGCCTCCGGAGAGGCGACGCCGCGTACGAAGGTGTCGATGCGCGCGTTGACGAACAGGCTCCCGTCCGCCACCGCGCACACCTCCGCGAGCCAGTCGGCGTGCTCGTGCGGGTCCTTGAGGACTTCCCCGCGTGAGTCCTCAAGGTTGCACCCCACGACACCGGCCTCCAGGAGCCGTGCCACCAGCTCCCTCGGCGCCAGCCCGTACCCGTCCTCGACATCCGCCGACACCGGGACGTCCACCGCGCGCGCGATCCGTGACACCGCCGCGAACATCTCCAGGGCCGGGGTCTTCCCGTCCGCGTACCCGAGGCTCGCCGCGACCCCGGCGCTCGGCGTCGCCAGTGCCGGGAACCCCGCGTCCGCGAACACGCCCGCGCTCACCGCGTCCCAGGCGCCGGCCAGGACGAGGGGGTCGTCCGGGCGGCGCCGCGAGTGCAGCGCGCGGAAGATCTCCGTCTTGCTCATCCGGCGTCCCCCGGCTGGTACGTCCCCGCGACCATCCGCGTCGTCACGCCGATCCTGTTCCACGCGTTGATCACCGTGATCACCGAGATGAGCCGCGCCAGCTCCGTCTCCCCGAACAGCTTCGCCGCGGTGCCGTACACCTCGTCCGACACGGGGCCCTCCGTGAGCCGCGTCATCGCCTCGGCCAGCTCGATCGCCGCGACCTCGCGCTCGGTGTAGAAGTGCCGGGACTCCTCCCACACCGTCAGCTGCATCAGCCGCTCGACGCTCTCGCCGTTCGCCAGCGCGTCCTTGCTGTGCATGTCCACGCAGAACGCACACCCGTTGAGCTGCGACACCCGCACCTTGACGAGGTACCTGAGCGTCGCGTCGACACCCTGCTGCGCCGCCGCGTCCAGTCGCACCAACGCGCGATAGACCTCCGGCACCCGCTCCGCCAGCACCATCCGCGGACAGTGCGCCGCCCGCTCCCGCTCCGCTGCGCTCATGAAACCGACCCTAAGATCCAAGCAGCCCACGGTTATGGTCCATTCCGTGACCGAAAACGTGGGCCAATCGGGAGGGGCCGAGCGTGGACGAGAACGGTGACGACCCCGTCGTCCTGACCGGCCTGGCCGGCATCCCCACCTCCGAGGCCGTCCCCGTGTACGACGACCCCGGCCCCGACGAGCCACCGCAAGCACCCCCCGC
>NZ_LIRL01000352.1 GCF_001419795.1 Streptomyces niveiscabiei | reverse complement strand
CGCGGGGTGGTCGTTCTCGGTCAGGATGTCGTGGAGGACGCGGCGGACCGCCAGGCGTATCGCCGCGACCGCAGGATGGGGACCCATGTCCGGTTCCCTTCATGAAGTTTTTCCGGGGGGTGCACCCGAGCTATGTCACTCAGAGTGTGTAGATGGTGACAGAACCGGGCCGCTCCCCGAGCATTGCACGCCTTCCGGTGGCTCACGGTCCCTCGGACGGGTGATTGCTACGGCGTTTCCCTGCCGTCCGCTCACATATCGGCCTTCCTGTGCACGCGCGCGACCCAGTCCGCCGGTTTCGCGATCTCCGCCTTCGTGGGGAGCGTGTTCGGGGACGTCCACACGCGGTTGAAGCCGTCCATGCCGACCTGGTCGACCACCGCGCGCACGAAGCGCTCGCCGTCGCGGTACTGCTTCATCTTGGCGTCCAGGCCGAGCAGCCTGCGCAGCGCGACGTCCAGCCGGGAGGCGCCCTTCGCCCTGCGCTGCTGGAACTTCTCGCGGATCTCGGCAACGGTCGGGACGACCTCCGGGCCCACGCCGTCCATCACGAAGTCGGCGTGCCCTTCGAGCAGCGACATCACCGCCGTCAGCCGGGCCAGGATCTCCCGCTGCGCGGGCGACTGCACCAGCTCCACCAGCGAGCGCCCGCCGTCGTCCTCCTCGCCCTCCGGGCGGCCCCCCGCGAGCGACTGCGCCGCCTCCCGGATGCGCTCCAGGAACGTCGACGGGTCGACGTCCGTCTCGCCCAGGAACGACTGGATCTCGCCCTCCAGGTGGTCCCTCAGCCACGGGACCGCCGAGAACTGCGTACGGTGCGTCTCCTCGTGCAGGCACACCCAGAGCCTGAAGTCGTGCGGGTCCACGTCGAGTTCGCGTTCCACGTGGACGATGTTCGGGGCGACCAGCAGGAGCCTGCCGCCGCCGTTCGAGCCCGCCGGGAGATCCCTCGTCGCCGGCGCGAACGTCTCGTACTGGCCCAGCACCCGCGACGACAGGAACGACAGCAGCATGCCCAATTCCACGCCGGTCACCTTGCCGCCGACCGCGCCCAGGACCGCGCCGCCGGGTGAACTGCCCCTGCGCTCCTGCATCTTGTCGAGCAGGGGGCGCAGCACCTCGCGGAACCCCGCGACGTTCGCCTTCACCCACCCGGGGCGGTCCACCACCAGTACGGGGGTGTCGTGCGTGTCCTCCGTCCCCATCCGGGTGAATCCCCGGACGTGGCCCTCCGACGCCTTCGCGTACCGCCGCAGTTCCGCGACGATCTTCCGCGCTTCGTCCCGGCTGACCTCTGGGCCCGGCCGCACGAGGCGCGTCGCGGTCGCCACCGCGAGATTCCAGTCGACCATCCCGGAAGAAGCACCGATGCTCGTCATGCCGTCAACCGTACGTGAGCGGTCCGACAACGGGCAGGGCGTGGAGGGGTCGGGTGAGGGC
>NZ_LIRL01000351.1 GCF_001419795.1 Streptomyces niveiscabiei | reverse complement strand
GGCGGGGGGCGGGTGTTCGCCGCCGGTGAGGATGCCCTCGGCGCGCGTCGACTTCGGGTGTTCGCCGCCGATGCGCTGCCCTTCTGCGTGCTGCTCCCGTGCCGTGCGCTTCCCCTCGGCATCCGCCGCCCCCGCGTCCCCGGCACGCCCCTCCGCGCTCCGCCTCGTCACGAACACCAGCTCCGTCCGCGCCACCGTCCTGCTCGCCAACCCCTCCGGGAGCCGCTCCGGAATCCCCGCGACGGCGACGTCCGCGTCCCCCTCGTCCAGCCGGGCCAGGGCCGCCGCCGCGTCCCCGGTGCGCAGGTCCAGCCGTACCTGCGGGTGGGCCGCGCGGAACGGGGCCAACAGGTCGGGCAGCAGCGCCTGGCAGGCCGTCACCGTCGCGAACACCGAGAGGCGGCCGGTGAGTTGGGCCGGGTCGGGACGCTCCTCGCGGTACGCGCGCCACAACTCCAGCGCCTGGACGGCGTATTCGCGGAACCGGTGACCTTCGGCGGTGAGCGCGACGCCGCGCGGACCCCGGTCGAAGAGCCGGTGACCGAGGTCCGTCTCCAGCCGCTGCACGGTCCGGGTGAGCGTCGCCGGACTGACGTGGCAGTCCAGGCTGGTCCGGCCGAAGTTCAGCGACTGCGTCAAGTGGAGGAAGAGGCGCAGCTCCCGGTGCTCGTCCCGCATACCCTGACCTGGACCTTTCGCTTCATGCAACGCCGCGATGCGAGAGTTGCGCTTGTCGCAACATCCGGCCGGAGCCTACAACTCGGACATGACCTCCTCCCGCACCCCGGACACGGCCTTCACCTCCCGCGTCTTCCCCCTCGACACGCTCGACGTCCCCGGCGGCACGGAGACCGTCCTCCCCGGCGGACGCCACCTCTTCCCCCTCCTGCCCCGGGCGTTCGCGGGCGTCGAGCGGATCGGCGTCCTCGGCTGGGGCCCGCAGGGCCGAGCCCAGGCCCTCAACCTCCGTGACTCCCTTGCCGGTTCACCGATCCGGGTCGCCGTCGGACTGCGCCCCGGCTCCCGCTCGGCCGCCGACGCCCGCGCCCTCGGCTTCACCGAGGAGGACGGCACCCTCGGCGACTGGCTCGCGGTCGCGGCCGAGAGCGACCTCGTCATCCTCCTCGTCTCGGACGCGGCCCTCGCGGCCCAACACGCGGAGATCTTCGGCGTGTTGAAGCCCGGCGCCGTCATCGGGCTCTCGCACGGCTTCCTCCTCGGCCATCTCCGCGAGACCGGCGGGGAGTTCCCGCCCGGACACGGTGTCATCGCCGTCTGCCCCAAGGGCATGGGCGACTCCGTCCGCCGCCTCTACGAACAGGGCGCGCAGGTCAACGGCGCCGGGATCAACAGCAGTTTCGCCGTGCACGCCGACCCCGACGGCCGCGCCACCGACCTCGCGCTCGGCTGGTCGGTCGCCCTCGGGGCGCCGTACACCTTCCGGACCACCCTGGAGAGCGAGTACCTCTCGGACATCGTCGGCGAACGCGCCATCCTGCTCGGCGCCGTGCACGGCATGGTCGAGAGCCTGTACGGACGGTTCCGGCTGGCCGGGGACGACGAGGTCACGGCGTACACGAGGTCCTGCGAGGCGGTGACCGGGCCGATCGCCCGGACCATCTCGCGCGCCGGACTCCGCGCCGTGCGCGAGGAGTTGGGCGCCGAGGGGCGGGACGTCTTCGACCGCGCGTACACCGCGTCGTACGGGCCCGCGCGGGAGATCGTCGCCGAGATCTACGACGAGGTCGCCGACGGGACCGAGCTGCGCAGCGTGATCCTCGCCGAACGGCGGCTCGCGGCGCGGGAGATGAGCCGGATCGGTGGGTCGCCGATGTGGGCGGTGGCGCCCCGGGTGCACGCCCGGCGCGGTCAACTCGGCGACACCGGCCGGTCGTTCAGTGTCGAGCCGTTCACCGCCGGGGTGTTCGTCGCGACGATGGTCGCCCAGATCGACGAGTTCGCCGAGCGCGGGCACCCCTGGTCGGAGATCGTCAACGAGTCGGTGATCGAAGCCGTCGACTCGCTGCTGCCGTACATGCACGCCCGCGACGTGGCCCACATGGTCGACAACTGCTCGCGAACCGCCCGGCTCGGGGCCCGGCGCTGGGGGCCGCGGTTCCAGGCGGCGTACGAACAGGTCGCGTTCCCGGCGGCCGAACTCCCCGCCGACGGCAGCCTGTTGACGGCGTTCGACCAGCACCCGGCCCATCGGGCACTGGCCGCGGCGGCCCGGTTGCGGCCGTCCGTGGACATCTCCGTGGCGTGACGAGGGCTGGTGAGAGCGGGGTTCGGGTGACGCCCGCGCCGGCCGCGTCAGTTCGCCCGACGCCCGCGTGAGCAGCGAGGATGGGCGGGACCACCCCGCTGGACCGGGAACACCCCCGCCGTATCAGGAAGCTGACGTCATGACCGAGAAACTCACCGTGACCGTCCTCGGCACCGGCATCATGGGCGCCGCGATGGCCCGCAACCTCGCCCGCGCCGGGCACACCGTCCGTGCCTGGAACCGCACCCGGGCCAAGGCCGAACCGCTGACCGCCGACGGGGTCACCGTCGTCGACTCCGCCGCCGAGGCGGTGCGCGGCGCGGACGCCGTCGTCACCATGCTGTACGACGGCGGCGCGGTCCGGGACGTCATGCGTGACGCGCTGCCGGGCCTCGGGGAGGGGACGCTGTGGGTGCAGTCGACCACCGCCGCGCTCGACTCCGTCGCGGAGCTCGCGGAGTTCGCCCGGGGCCACGGCCTGGTGTTCTTCGACGCGCCCGTCCTCGGCACCCGGCAGCCGGCCGAGGCGGGGCAGCTCACGGTGCTGGCGGCCGGCGCCGAGTCCCAACGCGTCGCCGTGGCCCCGGTGTTCGACGCGGTCGGCGCCCGCACCGTGTGGACCGGCGAGGAACCGGGCGGCGCGACCCGCCTCAAACTGGTCGCGAACAGCTGGGTGTTGGCCGCCACCGCGGCCACCGGCGAGGTCCTCGCCCTCGCCCAGTCCCTCGACGTCGACCCCCAGGTCTTCTTCGCCCTCATCGCCGGCGGCCCCCTCGACATGGGCTACCTGCGCGCCAAGACGGCCCTCATCCTCGAAGACCGGCTCTCCCCGGCCCAGTTCGGCGTGACGACGGCCGAGAAGGACGCCCGCCTGATCGTCGAGGCGGGCCGCGCCCACGGCGTCCGCCTCGACGTCGCCGAGGCCGCCGCCGAACGCCTGGCCCGGGCCGCCGCGTCGGGACACGGCGAGGAGGACATGGCGGCGGCGTACTTCGCGAGCTTCGACACGGACTCGGAACCCGGCGGGGCCCGGAACACCTGATCCGCCCCCGGGGGGAGTACCTCGCGCGCCCTCACGTACTCCCCCGGAGGTACGCGAGGTGCCGCCACCCGTGCGACGCCCCCACCCCCCTCCCGGCGAGAGCCTCGGCAGTGTCAGACGAAGCGCTGCCGAAGGAGATGACCGGCGATGGACACCCTCGCGAGCGGATACGGCGGCCCCGGCCCCTGGATCCTGCTGTTCCCCCTGTTCTGGGCGGCTGCCGTGGCCGCGGTCGTCACCGTCGTACGCCGTACGGGTGGCTGGCGCGGGCGCACACGCCCCGGCGCACGCCCCCTCGGGGACGCGCCCCTCGCCGTCCTCGGGCGCCGCTTCGCCGCCGGGGAGATCGACGAAGAGGAGTACTGGCGCCGCCAGTCGGTGCTGGAGGAGCACTTCGGGCGCAAGGGCGGTGACGCGTGATGGCGACGACGGCCGCCGCGCGGGTCACCGGCGCCGTGAAGGTGTACGGCGCCGGCGACACCGCCGTACGCGCGCTGGACGGCGTGAGTGTGGAGTTCCCGGCCGGGCGGTTCACCGCGATCATGGGGCCGTCCGGGTCGGGGAAGTCGACGCTGATGCACTGCGCGGCGGGGCTCGACACGCTGACCTCGGGGGCCGCGTGGATCGGTGACACCGAGCTGGGCGCGCTGGACGACCGGCGGCTCACCGCGCTGCGCCGGGATCGGGTGGGGTTCGTGTTCCAGGCGTTCAACCTGCTGCCGACGCTCACTGTCGCCGAGAACATCCGGCTGCCCCTCGACCTCGCCGGGCGCCGCGGGGACGGCGAGTGGATCGACGCGCTCATCGACGTCGTCGGCCTGCGCGACCGGCTCCACCACCGCCCTTCGCAGCTCTCCGGCGGCCAGCAGCAGCGCGTCGCCGTGGCCCGCGCCTTCGCCGGCCGCCCCGACGTCGTCTTCGCCGACGAGCCCACCGGCAACCTCGACTCGCGCGCGGGCGAGGAGGTCCTCGGCCTCCTCGGCCGTACGGCCCGCGAGACCGGCCGCGCGGTCGTCATGGTCACCCACGACC
>NZ_LIRL01000350.1 GCF_001419795.1 Streptomyces niveiscabiei | reverse complement strand
CTCACCGTAGGCGCGGCCAAAGCCGGCGCCCTCCTCGACCGCCAGCTCACCCTGGCCCGCACCCGAGCCCACAGCACCGCCCTCCAGGCCCTGGGATCGAGCCGCTTCCACGCGGTGGCCGACAAGATCGCCTTACTGGCCAGCGAGGTCCCCCTGACCCCGGCGGCCCGGACCACCCCCCTGGCGCAGCTGGCAGGCGCGGCGGAGGAGCGCCTGACCGCGGCGATCGCGGGCCTCCCGCTGCTCACGGCGGGCCATCCGTACAACGCGGAGGCCCTGATCCACGGCCTCTCCCCGGAGACGGCCCCGCACCCGCAGGACACCCCCTGGCACCAGGTCCGCCTGCTGCTGCGCCTGCACCGGTACGCCCTGGAGGTGGTGCACGGCGGCGCCCCGCAGGACGTCCACCTGACCGGGGCCGGCGAGGCCCTGGACCGCCACCGGGACGCGTCGGAGGCAGCGGCAGCGGCAGCGCAGGCGGCCCGTACGCCGAGGATCGCCCCGGCGACGGCGTACGCGCTGGGCGTCCTGCACGCGGACCAGCGGCATGAGGTCGAGGCAGCCCGGTACGCGTTCCAGCAGAACTGGCAGGCACGAACGCTGACACCGTCGTCGTAAAGGCACCGTCGTCGTAAGGGCAGATCGTATGAACAGCGAGGCCACCGTCCAGGCAGCGGGCTGCGTCCTGTGGCGCACGTCCCCCATCAGCGAGGACCCCACCGGCGACAACCTGGAGGTATGCCTCGTCCACCGCCCCAAGTACGACGACTGGTCGCACCCAAAGGGCAAGCTGAAGCGCGGCGAGCACCCCCTGGACGGTGCCCTGCGCGAGGTCGAGGAGGAGACGGGGTACACGGCAAGGCCAGGCGCCCGCCTCCTCACGCTCGCCTACGAAGTACACGGCCGTCCGAAAGAGGTCCAGTACTGGGCGGCGGAGGCGACGACCGGCACCTTCACCCCGAACGACGAGGTGGACCGCATCCTGTGGCTCCCCCCAACCGCCGCCAGGGACCGCCTGACCCATCCGAGGGACAGGGACCTCGTGGACGCGCTGCTGACGGCGATCAGGCGCTCTACGGTGTCGTCGGCATGAGCATTCGTGTCCTTGACGTAAGCGTTCCGTGACCTAACCACACCGCCTTCAGGGGTTCACCCGCCGTTCATATGAGCCCATCGGCGCCTTCACCTGATCTGCCTAATTTCGGCCTTGCACGGCACGGAACGCAGAACGACGGACGTTCTCGAGCCACCAAGTCTTCGCCTCGCACGCCGCCGGATTCAGGACGGCGGCTCTCGGAAGGATCTCCCTCAAGTGAAGCTTCAGCGCAAGAACCGGCGGGCACTCGCTCTCGGCGCTCTCGCCGTCTCCGGCGCCCTGGCCCTCACGGCGTGCGGCTCCGACGACACCGGCTCGAAGAGCAGCGACAACAGCTCCTCGGCCGCTTCGTCGGGCGCGGGCGCGGGCTCGATCAAGTGTGACGACGCGAAGGGCCAGCTCCTCGCGGACGGCTCCTCCGCGCAGAAGAACGCGATCGACGCGTGGGTGAAGAACTTCACCCAGTCCTGCAACGGCGTCCAGGTGAACTACAAGGGTTCCGGCTCCGGCGCGGGCATCACCGCCTTCAACCAGGGCACCGTCTCCTTCGCCGGCTCGGACTCCGCGCTGAAGCCCGACGAGGTCACCGCCTCCAAGAAGATCTGCTCCGGCGGCCAGGGCATCGACCTGCCGATGGTGGCCGGCCCGATCGCCGTCGCGTACAACCTCTCCGGCGTGGACAACCTGGTCCTGGACGCCCCGACGATCGCGAAGATCTTCAAGGGCGAGATCGCCAAGTGGAACGACCCGGCGATCGCGAAGCTCAACCCGGGCGCGAAGCTCCCCGACCTGAAGATCCAGGCGTACCACCGCTCGGACGAGTCGGGTACGACGGACAACTTCACCAAGTACCTCAAGGCCGCCGCGCCGAGCGAGTGGACCTTCTCCGGCGGCAAGGCCTGGCAGGCGAAGGGCGGCCAGTCCGCCCAGGGTTCCTCCGGTGTCGCCCAGGGCGTCAAGCAGACCGACGGCGCCATCGGCTACATGGAGCTGTCGTACGCCAAGGACGGCCTGAACTCGGTCGCGATCAACACCGGCGCGGCTGCCCCGGTCAAGGCGTCCTCGGACGGCGCGACGAAGGCCGTCGCCGCCGCGCAGGTCGTCGGCACCGGCTCCGACCTGGCGCTGAAGCTCGACTACACCACCAAGGCCGAGGGCGCGTACCCGATCACCCTGGTGACGTACGAGATCGTCTGCGACAAGGGCAACAAGGCCGACAGCCTGCCCGCCACGAAGGCGTTCCTGCGCTACATCGCCTCGGCCGACGGCCAGGGCGTCCTCTCGGGCATCGACTACGCGCCGATCCCCGACGCGATCATCACGAAGGTCCGCTCCACCATCGAGGGCCTCAGCTGATCTGACGGCGCGGCCCGGGGAGTACGACGCTCCCCGGGCCGTGCCATCCGGTGCACCGCCGCCCGGAGCCCACCGGCTCCCGCAGACCGGAGAACCCAGACATGGACACGACACAGATAACCGACGCTCCTCCCCCCACGGCACCCGCCCCCGTGATCAAGAAGAAGAGCACGGGCCGCCTCGGCGACAAGGTCTTCCTCGGCCTCTCGCGCGGCTCCGGCATCTTCCTGCTGGTCATCATGGCCGCCATCGCGGTCTTCCTGACCTACCGCGCGGTCCTCGCGATCAACAAGGACGACGGCAACTTCCTCACCACCTTCGAGTGGAACACCGGCCTCGTCCCGCCGAAGTTCGGCATCGCCGTCCTGGCGTTCGGCACGATCGTCTCGTCGCTGATCGCGATGCTCATCGCGGTCCCGATCGCCGTCTCGATCGCCCTCTTCCTCACCCACTACGCCCCCCGCCGGCTGCGCGGCCCGATCGCCTACGTGATCGACCTGCTCGCCGCGGTGCCGTCCATCGTGTACGGCCTGTGGGGCGCCCTCATCCTCGTACCGCACCTGGACGGCCTGTTCGGCTGGCTGAACGACTACTTCGGGTGGACCGGCGTCTTCGAGTGGGACGAGGGCCCGGCGCGCTCGCTGCTCAGCGTCTCGATCCTGCTGGCGATCATGATCCTGCCGATCATCACGAACGTCAGCCGCGAGGTCTTCCGCCAGGTCCCGCAGATGCACGAGGAGGCCGCGCTCGCCCTCGGCGCCACGCGCTGGGAGGTCATCCGCATGGCCGTCCTGCCGTTCGGCCGCTCCGGCGTGATCTCCGCGTCGATGCTCGGCCTCGGCCGCGCGCTCGGCGAGACGATGGCCGTCGCGACGGTCCTCTCCCCCGACTTCGACATCCACGCCAGCCTCCTCAACCCCGGCGGCGGCACCTTCGCCCAGAACATCGCCAGCAAGTTCAGCGAGGCGAACGACTTCGGCCGTGACGCGCTGATCGCCTCCGGTCTCGTCCTGTTCGTCATCACGCTGCTGGTCAACGGCGCGGCCCGGCTGATCATCGCCCGCCGCAAGGAGTACTCGGGGGCCAACGCATGAGCACCGCGACCGTCAAGAGCAGCCTGCGCGGGGCGAGCCTGCCGAAGTGGACGCCGTGGGCGATCGCCGCCGGCTCCGTCGCGCTCGGCCTCGGGGTCAGCGCCGCCGCCGGGCTCGACAGCAGCATCCAGTGGGCCCTGCTGGCGGGCGTCTTCTTCGTCGCCGGCACGTACGGCATCGCGGCGAAGGTGGAGGGCCCCCGGCAGGCCAAGGACCGGGTCGCGACCAGCTTCGTGTGGGTCGCCTTCCTCCTCGCGCTGATCCCGCTCGCCTCCCTCGTGTGGGCGACCGTGCAGCGCGGCGTCAAGGTCCTCGACTTCTACTTCCTCTCCCACTCGATGGGCATCGTCGCCGACTCCGAGGTCGGCGGCGGCATCTACCACGCGATCATCGGGAGCCTGGAGCAGGTCGGCCTCGCGACCGCGATCGGCGCCCCGGTCGGCGTACTCACCGCGATCTACCTGGTCGAGTACGGGCGGGGCGCGCTCGCCAAGACCGTCACCTTCTTCGTCGACGTCATGACGGGCATCCCGTCGATCGTCGCGGGCCTGTTCATCCTCAGCCTCATGCTGATCTTCGACATGCAGCCGTTCGGCTTCGCCGGCTCGCTCGCGCTCGCGATCCTCATGATGCCGGTGGTGGTCCGCTCCACGGAGGAGATGCTCAAGCTCGTCCCGAACGAGCTGCGCGAAGCCTCCCTCGCGCTCGGTGTCCCGAAGTGGCGCACGATCCTCAAGGTCGTCCTGCCCACCGCGATCGGCGGCATCACGACCGGCATCATGCTCTCCATCGCACGCATCGCCGGTGAGACCGCCCCCGTCCTGCTGCTGGTGTTCGGCAACCCGTTCATCAACAACAACCCCTTCGAGGGCGCGCAGGAGTCACTGCCGCTGTACATCTACAAGCAGTACGCGCAGAGCGCGGGCTCCACCGCGGCGTACGACCGCGCCTGGGCCGCCTCTCTCACGCTGATCGCGTTCGTGATGATCCTCAACCTGGTGGCGCGCGGCATCGCCCGCTGGAAGTCCCCCAAGTCCGGTCGCTGACGCGGCCTTTTAGTCAGCGACTGTCTGGAAGTGAAGCAGAAATGTCCAAGCGAATCGACGTAAGCGGACTGACCGCCTACTACGGCTCCCACAAGGCCATCGAGGACATCTCGATGACCGTCGAACCCCGCACGGTCACCGCGTTCATCGGCCCCTCCGGCTGCGGCAAGTCCACGTTCCTGCGCACCCTCAACCGGATGCACGAGGTGACCTCCGGCGGGCGCGTCGAGGGCAAGGTCCTCCTCGACGACGAGGACCTGTACGGCCCGAACATCGACCCCGTGTCGGTGCGCCGCGAGGTCGGCATGGTCTTCCAGCGGCCCAACCCGTTCCCCACGATGTCCATCTTCGACAACGTCGCCGCCGGCCTGCGCCTCAACGGCAACGTCAAGAAGAGCGAGCTCGCCGGCATCGTCGAGAAGTCCCTCAAGGGCGCGAACCTCTGGAACGAGGTCAAGGACCGCCTCAACAAGCCCGGCTCCGGCCTCTCCGGCGGCCAGCAGCAGCGTCTGTGCATCGCCCGCGCCATCGCGGTCGAGCCGAAGGTCCTCCTGATGGACGAGCCCTGCTCGGCCCTCGACCCCATCTCCACCCTGGCCATCGAAGACCTCATCGGCGAACTGAAGGAACAGTTCACGATCGTCATCGTCACCCACAACATGCAGCAGGCGGCCCGCGTCTCCGACCGCACCGCCTTCTTCAACCTCGCCGCGGTGGGCCAGCCCGGCAAGCTGATCGAGATCGACGAGACGGAACGCATCTTCTCCAACCCGTCCGTCCAGGCCACGGAGGACTACATCTCCGGCCGCTTCGGCTGACCCCAGACCCCTCGCGGTGCTGCATGGCGGTGCCACCGCGAGGCCGTAAAGGGCCCGCCCCCTGCTCCCAGGGGGCGGGCCCACACGCGTACGTCAGACGCCCTCGATGGCCTCGAAAATGTCAGCGTCCGTCTCCCGCTGCCACTCCGGCAACTCACTCCAGCCGACGACGTACCCCGGCTTCGGGTCCTCGAAGTGCCGGTACATCTGGGCCGTCCAGCACACGGCGACGAACCGCCCCTTCTCCTCCCGAGACAGCCGGGCCGCGTGCCCACCGCTCAGTACGAGAAACTGCCGCACCTGCTCGTACACGGCCCCCGCAGCCTCGCGCTCCCAACCGGGCATGTCCTCCCACGGAGCCACGTACCCCGGCTTGGGCTCACCGGGGAAGTGCTTGCGTACGCCCGCGATCCACGCGTCCCGGAAGATCCGCGAGCCGTCGTTCTCGGACATCCATTCCCTCTCGTCACACTGTCAGGGCGCCGATCTCGGCCTTCAGCTCGGCGACGCGTCGGTCTCGCCCGAAGGCGACCAGCTCAGCGGTCAGATCCTGGAGTCTACGGGCGACGTATCCGGAGCCGGACGCCCTCGCCAGGAGGAGAGCCTCGCGACCGTACGATGAACCATCAATTCATCGCATACCTGAACCAGTTGAGTATTTTCTGACGAATTGTCGGAACCAACTCACCTACGAAGGACTCCCGTTGGCCGCCGAACACAACTACGACCACGAGCGCGCCGTCTGGGACACCTACGCCGAAGCCACGAAGAAGGACGTCTTCGAAGCAGACCCCGTATTCCAGTGGACGCAGCACCAAGGACACGGCCCAGGACCGGAGTTGCTCGGCGAACCGGGAAGCGTGCTGGAGATCGGCTGCGGTACGGGCCGTGCGCTCGCGTTCCTCGCCGGGCAAGGGGTCGAGGCGCGTGGCGTGGACATCTCGCCGGCGATGGTCGCGTACACCACCGAACGCTGGGGACCTCTCGGCGTCGAGTTCGTCTGCGCCGAGGTGCTCGATTTCCTGGCCGGGGACAGTCGTACCTACGACGCCGTGTACTCGATCTTCGGCGCCGCCTGGTTCACCGACCCTCGGCGCCTGTTCCCGTTGGTGAAGCAACACCTAACCCCCGGCGGCCGGTTCGTGTTCTCGCAGCCCCCCGCGATCCCCGGCGCGTACGGCCCGCAGGGCATGTACAAGGGCGGCTTCGCCGGACCGGCGACGTACACCTACCGCTACAGCTACACCCCCGCCACGTGGCGAAGCCTCCTGTACGACGCCGGGTTCGGGGAGGCCGACGTACGCGTCCACGACGCCCCGAAGGCCGGCCACATCGGCACGCTGATCGGGTACGGGATCGCAACCCCGTAGCCCCCATGTCTGGTTACTCGTCAGTTCCTGACGGGATATCGGGACTTTGCAGCAACTGCGTGCGCTGGAGCCGATGTTGGTGCTAGCGTGCCGCTCACCACAACAAAAAGTGGCCCCATCAGGGCTCGGAGTGTTAGCAGCACTCCGCTGACGGGGCCGTGACGACAAGCATCTCGAAAGGTCTGTCGCCGTGCGTCATGCTATCGCGCGCGCTATTTTCGCGTGCCTCCACATCCTCCTCACCCTCGCCCTCCCCGCCTCGGGACGGCGCCGCAAGCAAGCAACCGCTCCCGTACCCCCTCCGCCGTACGTCAGCCCCTGGTCCCGCCCCTGGACCGGGCCCACGAAGGAAGAGGCCGCGGAGTTCTTCCGCCGCCAAGCCGAGGCGGACGCCGTACGGCAGGTCCTCGCCGAACGGGAACACACCCTCCAGGACCCGGCCGAACACGCACGCCAGCAGGAACGCCAACGGGCAGCGGCGTACGCGACGTTGGGCATCGACTACCCGTACACCTACCCCGGCGCCCCCTTCCCCGCCGAAGCCTTCAGGACGAGCGCATGAACCGCGACGCCCTGACGACCGACCCGCCCACCTCCCTGTGGGCCGTCTGCACCCGCTGCGGACGCTGGACCCGAGCAGCAGTGGAACTCCCCAACCCCGGCCCCGTCCGGTACGCCTGCCCCGACTGCGTACTCCTCTGAGGCGCGGCAGAGCCCCCGTCAGCATTCCGACGGGGGCTCTGCCTTGTGCTGACGTCAGATGGTGCCGCGTGTCACGGCATGCACGAAAACACCCCAGTGGGTGTCGGAGAAGACTACGGCCGGTCCGGTGGGAGTCTTGCTGTCGCGGACCGGGACGCCTGCCGCATAGCCGTCCAGGACTTCGAGGCAGCTTCCGCCCTGAGAGCTGCTGAACGACGACTTGCGCCAGCCGCTCAGCGTGGATGCGTCTGCGATGTGCTTACTCAGCATCTCGTTTCCTGTATTCCTGTGCTTGATCCCTGATCATGGCTAGGGACGCACCATGCGACTCGGCATCCCCCAAGGCGAGATCGTATGTGTCTTCGATCTCCTGCACCACGCTGGGGGAGTCGTGCACGTAGCCCGTACGCAGCCCTTCGGTGTACACGATCGGCGGTTGGTCCTCGAACCGCATGATCGAGACCATGCCGTCGAGGAGCGGTACCCCCTTACCGTAGGGCAGCACATGCACCCGGATCCTCTCCTTTTCGGCGAGGTCCGCGATGCGCTCCAGTTGTTCCGCCATGACCGGGGGCGGTACCACTGGGCGCCTGAGTACGCCCTCTTCCAGGAGCGCCCAGACTACGGGCGTCATGGGGTCGTCAAGCCGAGCGGCCCGTTTCATGCGTGTGTCAACGGCCTCGGCACGCTGCTCAGCACTGATCGGCGGGTACCCCTGCCGCAGCAACCCATCGGCGTACGCGGGGGTTTGCAGGATGCCAGGGACGAAGATAAGGCCGAACTCGCGGATGATCGTTGCCTGTTGCTCAAGGGCTCGCCCGCGCTCGAACCAGCTCGGAACCGTCCCCTCCTCCGCAGCGCCGGGCCGGAACGTCTCCAGCACGTCACCGAGTTCCAGCGCGTTGTCCAGCTGCCTGGCGTCTTCTTTGGTGGGCGTCCTGCGGTCCGACTCGAAGTTCGCGATCTGCGACCGGGACAGGAACGACTTCGCGGCCAATACCTCCTGCGACCACCCCTTGGCCTCCCGCGCCGCCTTCAACCACTCCCCGTAGGTTCTGGCCAAAACTTAACGCCCCCTTGTGTCACGCGGCTTGACACAAGAATGCCAGTACCACGACCTACGGAACGCGTCGTTCCCTGGATAGGCGAAACCCATCCGGAGGTTGACGACAGTGCCCAACGGTACAAGTGACAAGCCCGAACAGCCGTCCCCCTGGGAGCCGTTCATCAAGCCCGAGATCATCGGGGACTGCGACGACTGCAAGCCGTACGTCGACGAGTGGTTCAAGCGCATGGCCACGAAGACGCAGGACGGCGCGCCGAACGAGAACCGCGACCCGTCGGCGGCGAGCGACGCGGCCGTGCTGTGGAAGCGGCACGTGGCGGAGGCGCACAGCGAGGTGACCCCGTGAGATGGCCCGACGCCCGCGTGAGCGCCCTCGGACCGCCCGCGCTTGTCCGGCTCCTGGACGGCACGGAAGAGGCGCCCCTGACGGACTGGCGCACGGAGTACGGCGGCGTCCTCAATGTCCGGACCGGTGAGATCGAACTCCCCACGCCGACGTTCACCCCCTGCCCGTACGAGAACTGCCCCGACTGCGAGCGGGAGGCGGCTCATGGTCACCGCTGAGCACATCGGGAAGACCGTCACGGACGGCGTACGTACCGGCGTCCTCATGGCCATCTGCGAGGACGTGGACGAGAACCTGCTTCCTGCTTACCGGAAGCCGATTCTCAAGGCGTTCGTCCGTCCCGCAGGCGGCGGTATCGAGTGGGACGCGCGGCCGTCCACGCTGGAACCGGCATGAGGGCCGTGTGCACCGTCGTGGTCGTTCTCGCCGCGGCCGTGTGGACCCTCGTCGTGGCGTGGGCCGTGGCCCGTTTCACCGCCTGACCACCCTCAAGCGACCCCGCCCGTTGCGTCATCCCCCGGGACCGGCGGGCGGGGTCTTTTCGGGATCGGCCAGCACCGCCCACCCCGTACCGGTGACAGGTGTGACCAAAGAGGTCTCTGACAGATTCGGTCGTCGGGTGGGCAAGAACTAGCCCTTCCGTGCCATGCGCCGTGCGTGGGCCGCTGCCTACTCTAGGAAGCCGGGTTCGGCGTCAGCAGAGACGAGGTGAGGTGCGGTGGCTCCGGGGGGCGGGACGGCGGTGCAGGACCACGTGGCCCTCGCCGAGATCGAGCTGTGCGGGGAGCTGATGATCGCGGCGTCCTCGGCGGACGGGGAGCGGCTCAGCCTGGACTCGATCGACGAGGTGCTGAGGGTGGTACGGGTGCGGGACGGCGAGACGCCGGGGGCCGCGCCGCCCCGGTGACGACCGTCACGTACACACGACCGTCCCGTACACGACCGTCCCGTACACGGCAGCCACGTACGACGGCAGGCCCCGTACGCAGTCGTCACGTACGCAGTCGTCACGTACGCATCATCCGCCCGATCGCCTTCGTCGCCTCCTCCACCTTCGCGTTGATCTCGTCGCCCCCCTTGAGCGCCGCGTCGGCGACGCAGTGGCGGAGGTGTTCCTCCAGGAGCTGGAGGGCGAAGGACTGGAGCGCCTTCGTGGACGCGGAGACCTGGGTGAGTATGTCGATGCAGTAGACGTCCTCGTCGACCATGCGCTGGAGGCCCCGGATCTGGCCCTCGATCCGCCGCAGCCGCTTGAGGTGTTCGTCCTTCTGCTTGTGGTACCCGTGCGTCGCGTGCCCGACGGTCTCCTCGGAGGGCGTTTCCTCGGCCTGGGTGGTCGTCATCGCGTCCTCCGGTTCGTCTTGTATACCCCTAGTGGGTATATCGTAGCCAAGTTTGCTGGGTATAGGGGTCTTGGTCCCACCCCGTGCTGGTCACTGTGCCTGATGGGCGACACTGGGGACGGCCCCTTAGCCCTGACCGGATGATGCGCTTAGCATCAGCCTGACCGAAACCGATGCATACCGAGGACCCCACGTGCGCTTTCGTCTGACCCCCAGGGAGACGAGCTTCTACGACATGTTCGCCGCGTCCGCGGACAACATTGTCACCGGCTCGAAACTCCTGATGGAACTGCTCGGGGCGGACACCGCCGGCCGGGCCGAGATCGCAGAGCGCATGCGGGCCGCGGAACACGCCGGTGACGACGCCACGCACGCGATCTTCCACCAGCTGAACTCCTCGTTCATCACGCCGTTCGACCGCGAGGACATCTACAACCTCGCGTCCTGCCTCGACGACATCATGGACTTCATGGAGGAGGCCGTCGACCTCGTCGTCCTCTACAACGTCGAGGAACTCCCCAAGGGCGTCGAGCAGCAGATCGAGGTGCTGGCGAGAGCCGCCGACCTCACGGCCGAGGCGATGCCGAACCTGCGGACGATGGAGAACCTCACCGAGTACTGGATCGAGGTCAACCGGCTGGAGAACCAGGCGGACCAGATCCACCGCAAACTGCTGGCCCACCTCTTCAACGGCAAGTACGACGCCATCGAGGTGCTGAAGCTGAAGCAGATCGTCGACGTCCTCGAAGAGGCCGCCGACGCGTTCGAGCATGTGGCGAACACGGTGGAGACCATCGCCGTCAAGGAGTCCTGAGCCGTCGTGGACACCTTCGCCCTGGTCGTGACCATCCTGGTCGCGCTCTTCTTCACGTACACCAACGGCTTCCACGACTCCGCCAACGCGATCGCCACGTCCGTGTCGACCCGGGCGCTCACGCCGCGCGCCGCGCTCGCGATGGCCGCCGTGATGAACCTCGCGGGCGCGTTCCTCGGCTCCGGGGTCGCCAAGACCGTCAGCGAAGGGATCATCCAGACGCCCGAGGGGTCCAAGGGGATGGGCATCCTCTTCGCCGCGCTCGTCGGCGCGATCGCCTGGAACCTGATCACCTGGTACTTCGGCCTGCCCTCCTCGTCCTCGCACGCTCTCTTCGGCGGGATGGTCGGCGCCGCGCTCGCCGGGGGGACCACGGTCTACTGGCACGGCGTCCTGGAGAAGATCGTCATCCCGATGTTCGTCTCACCGGTCGTCGGGCTCCTCGCCGGCTACCTCGTGATGACCGCGATCATGTGGATCTTCCGGCGCGCCAACCCGCACAAGGCCAAGCGCGGCTTCCGCATCGCCCAGACCGTCTCCGCCGCGGGCATGGCCCTCGGCCACGGCCTCCAGGACGCGCAGAAGACCATGGGCATCGTCGTGATGGCCCTCGTCATCGCCGACGTCGAGGACTACGGCGACCCGATCCCCGTCTGGGTCAAGATCGTGTGCGCGGTCATGCTGTCGCTCGGTACGTACGCCGGTGGCTGGCGCATCATGCGCACCCTCGGCCGCAAGATCATCGAACTCGACCCGCCGCAGGGCTTCGCCGCGGAGACCACCGGCGCGTCGATCATGTTCACCACCGCGTTCCTCTTCAAGGCGCCCATCTCCACGACCCACGTCATCACCTCCGCGATCATGGGCGTCGGCGCGACGAAGCGCATCAACGCGGTCCGCTGGGGCGTTGCCAAGAACATCGTCCTGGGGTGGTTCATCACGATGCCCGCGGCGGGGGTCGTGGCGGCGGTCGTGTACGGGGTTGTGAAGCTGGTCGCGTTGTAGTTGCCGGGGGGTGCGGTGGTTTCCGTAGTGCAGAACGTCGCGGTCGACTGTGTCGACGCGTACGCGCTGGCGCAGTTCTGGAGCGAGGTGACCGGGGGGTCGGTGGGGTCCGACACCTGGCCGGGAGACCGGGAGACCCTGGTGGCGCTGCCCACAGGGCTGACCCTCTACTTCAACGCCGTTCCCGAGCCGAAGCGGGGCAAGAACCGGGTCCACATCTGTCTGCGCCCCGAGACCTCGCGGGACGCGGAGGTGGAACGGCTCCTCGGCATCGGGGCTTCCCTCGTCGCCGACCGGCGCAACGCCGACGGTACGGGGTGGGCGGTGCTGGCCGATCCCGAGGGGAACGAGTTCTGCGTGCTGCGCAGTGAATCGGACCGGGCGCATAGCGGCTGAGGACAAGCCGTTCGTCCCATAACCGACTCGGCTTGTCGGACGTCCCCCCACCCGGACAGCGACCGTCGCAGGCTAGGGGCGTCCACACCCGAGCAGGGGAGCGCCATGACAGATCCGACCCGCCGTCCGTACTTCGAACTCCGCATCGGCGGCTTCCACATGACCGCGGACCGCTTTCCCGCGAGACTCCTCACGGCGATCGTCACGGCCGGTGGGTCGGTGCTGGGCATGTGGAGCGTGTACGGCCGCTGACCCGGCCCCTACAGCCCGAGCAGCACCCGCCCGAACGGGCCGCCCTCGATGAGACGGCGCTGCGCCCGCGCCGCCCGTTCCAGCGGGAAGACGCGGTCGACGAGGGGCGTGATGGCCTCGCGGGCGAGCAGGTCCAGCAGGACGGTGTTGGCGCTGTCGACCTGGGCCAGGGAGAAGAGGGAGAAGGAGAAGCCGTGGATGTGGGCGGCCTTCCAGATCAGGTCGGTGATGTCGACACCGGCGTGCGTGCCGGCCGAGCAGCCGATGCCGACGAGCGTCCCGCCCCGGGCGAGCACGCCGAGCGCCTGCCCGGTGACCTCCCCGTCCAGGACGACATCGACGCCACGTCCACCGGTGAGCCGAGCGACACCGTCCCGGAGTGACTCGCGGGTGAGGTCGACGACCTCGTACCCCGCCGCCCGGCCCAGCTCGGCCTTGGCCGTGCTCGTGGCGGTGGTCACGGCGAGGGCCGCGCCGAGATGCCGAGCGATCTCGACCCCGCCCTGCCCGACGGAGCCACCGCTGCCGGGGGCGAGCACGGCCCCACCGGGCCGGAACCCGGCGAGTTCGGTGAGCGCGAGGTACACGGTGAGATACCCACCCCGGCCGACAGCGCGGCGGCGGCCGTGTCGTCCACCGCGTCGGGGAGCGGCAGCAGGTGGGCGGGGGCCAGCGACGAGGTAGTCGGCGCCGATGCCGTAGAGGCCACCGCCGACCACGACCCGGCCCCGAAGCCCCCGGCCGTCCGGCACTAAAGAGAGGGCACCGCCCGGCGCTTCACCGACCTCGCCCCCGCGCGGGAGCCGCCTCCCCGGAGCGCCAGCTCACCGTCCTCCTGGAGGGCGCCACCGCCCTGTCGACCTCGCTCGACGACCCCGGCCCCCGCCAGGACGCCCTCGAAGCCGCCCGCGCACTGATCGAGCACGCCCTCGCCTGACCCCGCTGTCAGACCCCGGTGGCAGCATCGCCCCCATGACCAACGCCCGTACGACCCCGCCGAGGCCGATCGACGTCACCGCCCTCGTC
>NZ_LIRL01000035.1 GCF_001419795.1 Streptomyces niveiscabiei | reverse complement strand
CGGGCGGCCGGAGGTGGTGCGAACGTCCATGAGGTTCTCCGTTTGGGGGCAGGACGGGAGCGCCCTCCCCGCCACAACGGCGGGGAGGGCGCAGGGGGCGGGGGAGCAGAGCGGGCTACTGCGGGTGGGCGGCTTCCTCGAGCGCGGCGAGCGTCGGGTACTGCCAGTACGGCAGCGGCCGGCCCTCGAAGCGGACCTGGATGCCGTTGCGGCGTCCGGTGAGCGCCAGCTGGGTCATCAGCTCGCGGGCCNNGTCGTCGACGACGACCAGGGGGAGCAGGGGGCGGTCCATGCGCGTTCTCCAATCTCTTCGTGCGGTGCGGGTCGGGGTGGTCAGAAGGAGATGGAGCTGACCCAACCGGCGACGGAGGTGATCGCGTTGCGGATGGTCGGGGCGATGCCGGTGGAGGCGAGGCTGAACCCGAACAGCGCGGTGACGACCGTGGGCCAGAACCGCAGGTAGCCGCTGCGCCAGAGGATGACGACGATGATGCCGGTGAGCAGGACAAGGGAGATCGACAGGGCCACGGTGATCGGTTTCCTTCCGAGCTGGGATGTGGTGGGTGGTCAGTTGTCGCGCTGCCAGACGCCGCGCTTGACCGGCTTGGCCAGGCCCTTCGCTTTGAGCTGGGTGCAGGCGTTGCTGACGCTGGAGGGCTGGAAGCCGGGCAGTGCCTCGCGCAGCTCCTTGAGGCTCTTGGGCCCATCGGCGAGCAGCGCGTAGATCTGGTCCTGCAGGCCGGGCTCCTCACCCGGGTCCGGTGCCTCGCCGAACGGCGTGCCGAAGGGCACCTCGAACAGGGCAGGAGCCTCGCCGTCACCGTCGCCTTCCGTGTCGGCCGGCTCGGACGGGGCGCTGGCGTCGGCGCTCTTCTTCGCGCCGCTGAACGCCTGGGCGAGGGTGTCGCAGTCGGCGTAGGGGTTGCTGTGCCGGAGGGTGTAGAGCTCGGCAGCGCCGGCGGCGACCTTGGCCTCGCCGTCGGTGAGGCCGGTGGACGGGTCCTCGCCGTACAGCTCGATCAGGTCGGGGTAGACGCCGTCGACCTTCTGGGCGAAGAAGGTGCGCATGAACTTGGCGCGCCCGTCGAGGAACATGTACGCCATGCCGGCGGTGGACTCGCCGTCCTCGTCGTCCTTGCCGCTGAACAGCGCCTCGATCTGCCCGTTCTCGTAGATCCGGGCGGGGATGTTCTCCATCTGGAAGCCGGTCGGGGCGATGCCGTCCAGGCCCATCTCCTTGGTGGAGGAGGACGCGGTGCGCATGAGGAACAGTGCGCCGACCTTGCCCTGCTGGCGGATCGCGTCGTCGTCGCCCAGGTCCTTGAGGTGCAGGGACTGGACGGCGAGCCGGATGCCGATGCCGACCTTGCGGCCGGTCTTCTGGATGTCGGCGATCAGGTAGGCCGCCAGCTTCCGCATGTCCTCGTCGGGGTGCGAGAGCAGGCGGTTGATCTCATCGAGCGTGATGTTGATGAGCGGCCACGGGCGGTTGAGGGCGAAGTCGCCGCGGCCCATCTCGTTGGAGATCTTCTCGCGGTACTTCATGACCGCGTGCGCCACGGTCAGCATGATCAGCGTTTCCACCGGGCCCTTGGCGAACCAGTCGACCCGGCCCTCCGCCTCAGGCAGGGACATGCCGCCCTGGACGTCGCCGACCCAGGAGACGACGCCGGAGCGCTTCTCCGCGGCGAGGATCAGGTTCTGCAGCACGGACTTGCCCGCGCCGGTGACGCCGGCAGTGATGCCGCGCAGGGCGCCCTGGCTGGGGTCCCACAGCCGCATCCGGGCGGCCTTGCCGTCGTGGCAGATGCCGATGGTGATGCGTCCCTTGTCGTCCATTGTCAGGTCTTCGACGGTGGCCTTGCGGACCTTCATCAGCGGGTTGGTCTTGTAGACGGAGACGACGCCCATGCGGATGCCGTCGGTCTCGATGACCAGCCGGGAGGGGTCGTCGATGCCGAAGGCGGAGCAGATCGCCGTGTGGGGCAGGCGGATCTCCTTGCCCGCCGGGGAGGCGACCAGGAGCACGATCCGGTGGGATTCGGCCCGGTAGTCGACCAGCTGCACGCCGGGGGCGGCTCCGCCGGGCTTGCAGACGGCCATCTCCCACAGTCCGCGCAGTCCCTCCGCTGCCCGTTCGGTGTCCTCGGTGGTGGGGCGGGCGACCATCCGCATGCGGCCGGGCCCGGACCCCTGGACGGGGCGCAGGGCGACGGTGCCGAGCGGGAAGTCGAACGCGGCGGCGAGCTGCGTCTCGGTGTAGTTGGGGACGGCCTTCCCGGCCTGGGCGACGATGACGGCCTCGAAGTCGGGCCGGTCGGTGCGGTAGGGCTGAATGTTGACCAGGCGGGTGTCGCCGCCGGTGGCCTGCGCCCACTTCGCGGCGAGGAACTCCTCGTACGTCACCGGCTCGCGCGGGCCGCCGTCGGCGAGCTGCTCCTGGTGCTCGGTGAGCTCGAGGACCAGGCCCGCGCTGCGGGTGAGCGGGGCCATCCATCCCATCAGGCCCGCCCAGGCGGCCGGGGCGAGGACCTCCCACCAGTTGAAGCCGGGGGTGATCAGGTTCGCCAGGTAGGTGCCGGCGGCGGTCAGGAACGGGATGGAGCGCTGCGCGCGGGTGATGACGTCCAGGCCCTGGTCGGGGTCCTTGGTCTTCGCGTACAGCCAGGCGATCGTGCCGGCGGCGAGGCCGCCGCTGCCGAGGTAGGACAGCACGGAGTCGTCCAGCTGCGGGCCGATGGCGATTCCGGCGGCCGCGAGGGCGTAGGAGGTGCGTTCGGCCAGGACGCGCCGGTAGATGACGTGGCCCGGGACGCTCTTGGGTGTGTCGGCGGCCGGCGCCGCCTGGTCGATGGTGCTCAACACTGCCTCCGTTCATGGGGCGAAAAGGGGAGGGGCCGCGCCCGCCGGGTGGCGGGCGCGGCCCCTCCGCGGGGTGACGGGTTGTTCAGCGGCGGCGGCCGGTGCGCCGGTAGAAGCCGGGCTTGGCCTGCCGGACTCCGGAGCCGTTGGAGGCCTCGTAGCCGGGGCGGTACTCCCGGTCGTGTGCGGAGTTGAAGCCGCGGGCGTCGGTGTCGACGGCGTCGGCGGCGTTCACCATCTCTCCGGATGCCTCCGCGACCCCGTTCAGGGCGGTGGAGCCGTCCATGATCATGGCGGTGAACTGCGGCTCGACTTCGGCCGCGTCGCACATCTCCGACAGGCGGCTGGCCGCGTTGGAGTTGGCCTTCATGTGGGCCCTGAGCAGGTGCATGCCCTCCTTGAGGAAGAGCGCCGACGCTGCGAGGCGGGCGGTCCGGCCGGCCAGGGCGAGGAAGCCGTTGCCGCTGCCGGAGCCGCCACCGACGCCGGGGATGGCGGGGAGGTTGTCGCTCACGGGGGTTCCCCTCAGTTCTCGTTGTGGATACGGGCGGCGGGCACTGCCAGGCCGGAGTCCTCGGTGGCCTGCTGCAGCGGGCGGTAGGCGTCGAACATCGCGTTCTCCGCCGTCTCGCACAGTTCCGCCGCCACCAGCGACTTCGTGGACATCTCGTCGGCCTTGCGGGCCAACAGCTCCATGGACTCCGCGAGCTTGGCCATCGCGGCGCCGGTCAGGCGTCCGATGACGTTGTGCGTGGAGTGCAGGTCGGCGGCGAGTTCGTCCAGCTCGTGCCGGATCTCCCGCGCCTTGGCAGACAGCTTCTTGCACGTCTCGTGCGCCTTGAAGGACTGCTGCGTCAGTTCCTCGAGGACGTCGAGGGTGTCGTCGAGGGTGACCTCGGTCTGGTGCTCCGCGGCCATACCCGCGATGCCGCCGTCTCCCCACATGGCCAGCCAGGTGTCGCGGGTCAGGTCGGGGACAGTGCTCACGCTGCTCTCCTTCGTGCTCGTGCTGGCGGGCAGGCCCGCGGCTGACGTCGCCGGAGCGGCACCGGGGGAGTCGGCCCGCTCGACGGTGATCGGACCGGCCGGGTCGGGGACCGCCGTGGCCATGCCCATCGCCTCGAACGGCGACACCCTCGGCTCGCCGGTACCCGGCACCGTGCCGGGCGCGATGGCTGTCGCTGTAGCGCCTCCGTCGGTGACCGCCACCGGTGCCGCTGGCGGGTCGGCCGACTTCGGCGGCACGGGCGGCGCCGTGGCCGCCCCGGCCAGGGCGGGGCTGGGCACCGGAACGGGACGCGTCCTCATCCGGGCGCGCTTGCGGGCCCGGGCCTTGGCGGTGTCCCAGCGGCCGCCCCTGGCCGGGGCCGTCGCCGCCGGACCGGCGGGCTTGGTTCCCGCGGCCGCCGGGGTCTTCGAACCCGCCTTCTTCTTCGGCTTCTTGACCTTGACCTTCGTCACCACCGGAGACAGCTTCTTGCGGCGGCGCTTGAGACGCTTCTGGGCCGTCTCGTGGATCGACTCGGCCAATGTCGTACGGATGCGCTCGACGGACTTCCTCGCCGCGTCGACCCTCTTGCGGTACTGCCGGTCGAAACGGCGGCACTTGCGGCAGCCGCACATCTCCACGAAGGATGCCGCCAGCGTGCCGTGTGCGATACCCGGCGTCAGCATGACCTTCTTGCCCTTGCGGGACTTTCCGCCCGGAGCCCTGGGCACCGGGGCCGGGCCGGTCCCGTCCTTACGGGAGCGGGTCTCCCTCTTCTTCCCGCCCCGCTTACTGCCGGGCGCTGTGGTTCCCGCGCCGCTGCCGCCCTTCTTCTTCGGTTTCGCCTTCGGACCGGTGCCGGAGGTGGTGGTGCCCGGCTTCTTGCGCAGGATCCCGGACGGACCGGTCGTCCCGCGCGGCGACTTCTTCGTACTGCTCTTCGGCCCGGACGTCGCGCTCTTGCCCCCTCCCAAGCGTTTTGCACCGGTGGGGTCAGGCGTCGTCCTGCCGCCCGAGCCAGGGCTCTTGCCAGGGCTCTTGGTGCTGGGTCCTGTCCCGGAGCCCGGTACGCGCTTCGTGCGGCGACCGCCGGACGAACCACCGGACCCGGAGCCTCCGGGGTCAAGCTTGCGGTTCGTGCTCGCGCTGCCTCCCGAAGAGCCGGAGCCGCTGCCGGAGCTGCGGTTCTTCTTGAGGTTCACGCCGCCGCTGTTGCTCGGGCCCCTGCCGCCGCCAGAACCGCTAGACGAGCCGGGGCTGCGGTTCTTCTTGAGGTTCACGCCGCCGCCCTGCGAACTGCGTTTGAGCGGCGTGATGCCCGAGCCGCCCTTTCCGCCGGAGCTGGAACGGCCGGGACCCGATCCTGAGCCGCCGCCACGGCCACTGCCGGAACCGCCGCCCGAGTTGCCGGGCGACTTCGTCGTCGGCGCGTTGCGCCTGCCACCGCCAGAACCGCTGTACGGCCCGCTGCCGCCCCGCGAGGACCTGCCGGGACCAGGGCCGCCGGAGCGGCCTGCCGGACCTCCAGGGCCCTGCTGGAGGGACTTGCGGCCCCATTCGTGGCTGGGCTGCACCTGCTTCTTCGACCCGCTCCCGGAGCGATCCTTGCCCATGGACGCGGTCTTCGCGACCGCGTCCTGCTGCTCCTTGTTGGCCCGGCGTCCGGCAATGGCGCTGTGGATACCGCGCATCGCGGCCACCGACACCGCGAGGATCGCGGCCAGCGACAGCGCACCCAGGCGCGGTGCAGCGGACTGTGAGGCCTCGGGCCGGAACGTCGCCGGGACCGTCTGCGTGGTCGGGGCGGGGGCCGGATCCGCCTCGGAGTCACCGGTGAACGGGGCCCCGAGACCGGGTTCGGCGAGGGCCGTCAGCATGTCCAGCGGAGACGTCCGGGTCGCGAGTGCAAACGGTTCGGGGGAGTCCTCGGAGACGTCGGCGGGGGCCGCGAACGGCACATCGGCGGTGCCCGGATCGGGCGTCTCCGGAGGGGTTGCGGCGGGCTCGGTGTAGCCCACGCGGGGGAAGTGGATCAAGTTGTTGGGGCCGTCGTCGTCGGCCATGACGTCTCCCTCTCGGAGTTGACAGACGGTCACCGACCGGGGGATCCTCGCGCGCGCACGACACGCGCGCACATGGGGGGCCGCCGGGCGGCGAGGTAGGAGCGGTGATGAAGAAGAACTTCGTCACCCTCCGTTGCGCTTGTAGAAGTCGTGCAGCGTCGCGGTGAGCGCGCGCCACAGGTCGGGCTTGCCGTCGCGTTCGGCCTGGCGGGCCAGGGTCCGGCACGCGTCGTACCAGACCCCGGCTCGCTCCTGATCGTTGGTGGCCTCCGCGATCCGCGCGTTCCAGTGCTTCGCACGGTTTTGCGTCTGCCGAGGCGTCGTCAACGCCGCTCGCCTCCGTTCGGGAAGTAGTCGTTGATCGTGCGGGTCGGGGCGGCGTGGTCACCGCCGGACGCCATCGGCCACTGCTCCCAGGGGCTGTCGGGGGAGACGAACTCCGTCGGCCGCGCCTGCGGGATCTGGCCCGGAACCTGCTCGGTGGGGCCGCCGGTCAGCGACGTCACCGACTTCTCCAGGGACTTCGCGACCGCCGCACCGGCGGCCGCCTGGCGGTTCTGCTTGCGCTCAGCCTTCCGGGCCGCCGCCACCTCCCGGCGCTGAGGGAGCTCCAGGACCTCGTTCTTGTAGGTCGCGTACAGCGCCTCAGCCGCGGACGCGGCGTCCTTCGACGCCTTCTCCATGGCCTTGACCTGCTGCGACACCTTCCGCGCGCGCCACCACTTGGACAGCCACCGGTCACCGTCGATCGGGGTCTGCTCGAGGCGGCGGCGCACGATGTCGGCGATCTGCCCGTACTGCTGGGAGTCCCGCATGTGCTGGTCGCGGATCTTCTCGGTGAAGGCCCGCATGCCTTCGTCCGTGAACAGGGCGTTGATATCCATGAGCTGGGGTTTCTCCTTCTCGGGGCCGGGGGGATCTGGCAGGGTTTGGGGTGGCGTTTCGGCGCCTTCACCGCGCTCCCGAGGCGCTGACTTCGTCTCGGGGGCCGGTGGAACCGTCGAACAGCTCGTTTGTGCAGGTCACTGCCCCGGGCGGTAGCCGCCGGCGAGCAGGTCGGCCGCCTCCTGGCGGTACTTCGAGGCCGTGTCCGTGGAGGACACCGCCGTCTCGCGCTGAACGTCCGCGATCGAGACCACCCGGCACAGCGCGGGCTGGATTTCGTCAGGACCGAGGCCGACCATCACCAGGCCGCCCGCGAGCGCCATGCGCGCGACCTTGCGAACCGACCGCTCGCGCGAGGTGAGCTTCGCCTCGTCTTCCATTTCGACCGCGCGCCGCTCGACTTCGGCGACAGCGAGCCGCGTTTCGGCAGCGGCGAGTTCGGCTTCGGCCTCACGCTTGCGAGCCGCCTGCGTGTTCGCGTCGGCGGTCGCGATGCGCTCGGCTTCCTGCGCCGCCAGTCGGTCAGCTTCGGCAGCGCGGCGGCGCGTTTCGGCAGCGGCCTTCTCCGTTTCGGCAGCGTCCGCGTCAGCTTCGGCAGCAGACTTCCGGGCTTCGGCGATGCTCTTCGTCTCGATCGCCTGAGCCTCCGCCGCGGCGACCCGGTCGGCCTCCGCCGCGAGCCTCCGCTTATCCGCCGCCTGACGCTCCAGCTCGGCTGTCTCCAGATCGGCGGCGGCCTTCGCCTGGCGCTCCTGGGCCTCCTTGCGCTCCGCCTCCGCCTCACGGGCCTTGGCTTCGGCGACGACGGCCGTCTGCAGTGCCGCCTCCTCCAGCTCAGCGGCCCGCTCTGCGGCGCTGACCTGGGCTCGGGCATGGGCGCGGGCCTGGCCGGTCTCGCCTTCCACCCGGGCGCGGACGGCCTCGAGCTGGCCCTGGGCCTCCAGCCGGTCGGCTTCGGCCTTTTTGCGCGCGAGCTCCCGGCGCGTCTCCGCGTCCAGGCGCCGGCGCTCGGCTTCCTCCGCGCGGGCCTCAGCAGCACGTTCCTGCTGCTCAGGCATCGCGAGGGCCTGGGTGACGGTGTAGCCGTGGGCGGCCATCTTCATCGGCAGCAGTTCGTCCTCGGTGGCCTTGCCGAGGTCGCCGTCGTACTTGCGCTTGAGCCACTGCTCGTAGCCGATGAGCTCCTGCTGGCGCCGGATCATCTCCGGGTAGGAGGTGACGTTGTGCAGCCGCATCCGGCGGTAGAACCGCGGGGTGGCAATGGGGGAGAGGATCCAGCGGTGCAGCGGGATCCGGTCGGTGACCGTTCCCGCCTCCAGCCTGGCCTTTTGGATGATCAGGCGGCGGGCGGCCTCGACGCCGATCACGAACAGGATCGGCATGACGCCGTGGCTGGCGGCCTGTACCGGGTCGGTGCCGATGTGGCCCTGTGAGCTGGCGTTGAACCAGATCGTCGCGCCGGTCATGGCGTGCGCGGCCATCCGCAGGAGCGGCCACGGGGTGCCCTTGCGGATCAGGTACAGGTCCAGCGCGAGGAACGCGATGATGCTGGCGTCGACGCCGACCGGGAACCAGGGGGCCAGTTCCTTGCTGAATCCCCAGCTCAGGGCGACCTTGGCCAGGGTGCTGTAGGACATCGCGAAGCCGATGACGCCGACCAGCGTGCCGCCGAACGCGGCGACGAGCGACAGGGCGGTCATCAGCCGGTCGCGGGTGGGCTTGATCGTCTTCCGCTTGTCCGGGCCCGAAACGCCCCGGGCCGTACCCGAAACCTTCTCGGGTGCGCCCGAAGCGCGGCCCGGCGGGTGCGAAGCGGGGGTGTCGGGAGCCGCGCTCTGCGGCATGTCGGTGATCGTCATGAGGGCCTCCGGAAGGGGTCGTTCAGGGCGGGGTCGAAACGGCGGCCGGTGCTCCCGAAACGCGAGGGGTGCGTTCCCGAAACGGCGGCCGGTGCGGACGGTTGATCACGAAACTGGCACCGGCACTACCCGCTCCAGGCACGCGAAAAGGCCGGCCTCCCGAGGGGTGGGCGACCAGTGCGGGGGAGCGTTGCGGGGCGGGCCCGAAACTGCCTGCCGCTCCCGCCGGGCGGGAACGAAATCAGCTCTCGGGGAACCGCGCGCCGTGCCGGATCAGGTCGGCGGTGGTGATGCCGAAGTGGCGGCACCGGTCGATCAGCGGCTGGAGCCTGTCGCTGTCGGCGCGTGTCTCGGGCGAGCCGACGCCGTACCGCTCCTGCGTGGCGAACAGCTCGTTGAGCGCGGTCGCGGTGCGGGCGGCGTGCCGCTCGAAGCGACCCTCGCCAACCCACTCCTCCGCGATGACGTGGAGGGTGGTGCGCCAGCTGCCGCTGTAGTCCTCCGGCCCGATCGGCGGGATGTCGCTGCCGAAGATCGCGAAAGCGGCGGCCTGAGCGGCGGCTTCCGTGGCGGGCTGGAGCGGGGTCATCGTCGTGGCCATGGGGCCTCCCTCGACTGTGGTCCGGGCTGTCCGGCTCCCCTTCACCGCCCGTCCCGGCCGCCGTGGTGCAGCGGTCGGTGCGGGCGGATCAGGCAGCCGCCAGAGCGGATCAGGCAGCGCGGTTGCGGGCCCGCTGGCGGGCGGCGCGGCGCTTCATGGAGCGGCGTTCGTCCTCGCTGAGGCCTCCCCAGACACCGGCGTCCTCGCCGTGCTCCATCGCCCACTGGAGGCAGGTCTCCATCACGGGGCAGCGGCGGCAGACGGCCTTGGCTTCCTCGATCTGGAGCAGCGCCGGGCCGGTGTTGCCGATGGGGAAGAACAGCTCGGGGTCCTCCTCCTTGCAGGCGCTGCGCTCCCGCCAGTTCGTGTTGACCGGCAGGTCGGCGGAGGGGGCGTAGCTGGTGCGTACGATGGACTCGCGATTCATCAGGGCCTCCCAGAAGGTCCAGTGCAGGAACAGCCCCGGGGCGGCCACCCCGGGGCTGTTGCGTGTTGTGGCGGCCGGACGGCCGGAGCGGGCGGGAGCTCCCGGCGCTCTCCGCCGGCCCCGGCCTGGAAGGCGCGGGGACGACGGGCAGGGCCGGGGGATCAGCGCTGCTGCTTCTGGCGTGCGGTGTAGGCGTCCTGGAGGCGGGCGAACCGCTCGTGGATCGGCACCCCCTCCGCGCACGGCGTCTCGCCCTGGCAGGCCGGGCAGTCGGCGGTGTGCTTGGCGGAGTCCTCGAACGCCTTCATGTAGCGGACGAACAGGTCGTCGGTCGGGCGGGCGCTCACCGGTTGTCCCCAGCGCGCTCGTTCTCCGAGCGCCGGTTCTGCTCCCGGTTCTTCTGCGAGAGCGCCTCGCGTTCGGCGTCGGTCATGCCGCCACCGCCCAACCGGACTGCACCGCGGCGAGGTTGGGCACGAGGACCAGGGCGACGTCGAAGCGGGCGGCGTCCTCGGGCTCGTAGCCCTTGGCGTCGTCCTCGCGCTCGATGTCGTCGATGATCCCGGCCCGCGGCTGCGGCGCGGTGCGTGTCATGCTGTGCTGCATCAGGTCCTCCAGTCAGGTCCTGGACAGCCCCGGGGGGTTCCAAGTCACCGGGGCTGTCGTGCTGTTCAGGCTGTTCGTACGAGCAGCCACGGCCCCGGCCGCCCCAATCGCTCGGGGTGGCCGGGGCCGTGGTTGTTCGTCGCTGTGTGCCGTCAGGCGGCCGTGTTCGCAGCCTTCCGGGCGGCGTACTGCTTGCCCAGTTCGGCCTGCCGCCGGTCGTGAGCCGCTACGTCCTGCGGTGCCAGCGGGAGCTGCGGGCCGCGGAACTCGGAGACCGTCCCCGGCAAGCGCTTGGCACAGCGGTTGTTCGCTGCTTCGACCGCCTTGCCGCCCTGCCGGGCCCACTGCGCCTTGCGGACCGCCGGCGCCGACTGCTTCCGCTCGGTGCGCCGAGCCTGGCGTTCCTGCTCCGCGCGAGCCTCGCGGCGGGCGGGCTCCTGGTTGAGCGCGAGGACGTAGCGGCGGGCCAGGACGCCGCCGTCCGTGCAGTGCTGACCGCCGACACACCGCGTGCAGCCCCTGCGGTGAGCGAGGTAGGACTGGCGGGCCGTCTCCAGCGTGACCTCCGCCTTGATCCGGGAAACCGGGGCGGCCGGGGCCGGGAGCGGCTTGTAGAACTGCTGGGCGGCGCGACGGTTCTCCTGCGGCATCGCGTCGCGCAGCAGCCGGTTCTGCCGGGCCTGCCAGCGCTGGACGTCGATGTCGATGACCACGAGCTGGTCGCTGCCGGGGCAGGTGACGTGCTTCTTGCCCTCCGCGACCTTGTCGGAGATGCAGTGCTCGCGGATCTTGAGGACCTTGTCGCCCATGATCCGGCGCCAGGTGCGGCAGTCGGGGCAGGCGATCGACTTCACCTCACCCGGCCTGACGTTGTAGTCCTCCGGGGCCATGCTGCTGAGCTTGAGCGCCTCACGGCGGTTCGTGTTCTTGGTCCGGACGCGGCCGGGACGCTTACGGGGCATCGAATCCTCCTGACGTGGGATCGGGTGCGGGTGCTGCCTTCTCTGCCGCGCCAGGCCGGCCTTTCGGCAGGTTGGTCCTGGCGGACAGACAGCGCAGCAGCGCCGTTCGAGGTGAATCAGGTGGAGCTATTCAGTACAGGCGCCTCGACCGGGGGAGCTCGGCTCACCCCACTGCCGCCGCCCCGAAGGACGGTGACTCCTGCTGTTTTGCGGTAGTGCTGGGTGCGTAGCCCCTGCTCAACGGAGCGTTAGGGCTATCGCTATCGCCAAGTAGAGACCATGCGGCGGTACGGAGTCAATAGCGATAGCTCTATTCGTGCTGATCGCTTGTGCTCGCCCATCGCTGACTGATAGAGCTAGCCCTAGAATCAGACCCGAGCAGCACTCTGAAAGGTGGCTCCGATGCCCGTCTCGTATCGCGACATCGCCGCTGACCTGCGACAGCAGATCAGCGAGGGGCGGTACGTGCCGGGCGACAAGCTCCCGATGCTGACCGAGCTTCAGACGCAGTACGGCGCGGGCTACCAAACAGTGCGGAGCGCCATCGCTCTTCTGGAGCAAGAGGGCTTGGTCATCGCGGTACGCCGAAGAGGGACGATCGTTCGGGAACGCCCGGAGAAGCGACGCATCACCCGGTCGCGCCAGGTCTTCCGTGACGAGATCGGCTACTACTTCGACCCGACCGCCCAGTCGTGGGCGGCCCTGGAGACTCCCACCCTGCGGTGGGGCGTCGTGCCGGTCGATCTCGCTGCCCTCATGGGCCTCGCCACCGGCGCCGAAGTCTTCATCCGGGACCGCGTGATGGGCGACCCCGAGACGGGGAAGCCGAAGCAGTTGGCGACCAGCTACCTGCCGGCCGAACTTGCTCGAGGAACCCTCCTCGCCGAAGCCGATACCGGCCCAGGAGGTATTTACGACCGGCTGGAGGAGATGGGACATCGCCCCCTGCGCTGGAGCGAGAGCGTCTCGGCTCGCATGCCTTCCCCTGAGGAAGCCGAAGCCCTGAACCTTCCTGCCGACGTAGGCGTTCCGCTCTTGCGCGTAGTACGAGTCACGACCTCGCCCACCGGCGAAGTCGTTGAGCTCAACGACACCCGGATGAGCGCTGAAGAGTTCGAGATCGGCTACTCCATCCGTCGTCACGCCAGTGCCCGGCTCTCGGACGCAGACGAAGACGGAGACGAAGAAGACCACTGACGAACACCTCCCTGACCGGGCTTGACTGCTTGCAGTTCGGTTCTAGGCCCGGGGGAGTCATGAGTTCCAGATCTGACATGTGGCCTGACGAACTGGCCACATCTGCCACAGGATTGGGGCGGGATGGCACAGAAGCCAAGGGAGTTGACGCCCTGGGTGTCGCCCTTGCACAACTGGGGTTACGAGCTGCGGGAACTCCGAAAGCTGCGAGGGTGGAGCCTGCGCGACCTGTCAGACCGAGCGAGGCTCGACCACAGTCACCTGGGGCGATTCGAGCGCGCCGAACGGAAAGCCGACCGCTCACAGGCCGCACTCCTGGACCAGGTCCTGGGCGCGAACGGCATGTTATTCCGCCTGTGGGAGCGGATCGACGACGGACGTGGCCATGTGGCCAATCCACCGGTTCATGTGGCCAAGTCGTCAGTGGATCTAGCTTTGGGCTTGTCAGACCAGGCAGCGTCGGATGGTGAGGGGCTCTCTGTCCCGTGTCGTCTACGTGATGGGTCGGTGGTTTGGGTGGCTCTGGATCGGCGTGCGCTGCTGCGCACTGGGGTGGGGCTTGGAGCCGCTGCCGCGGTCGGAGTGGGTTCGCCGGCAGTAGCGGACTCGAGCGCTGTGCCAGGCCTGGTCCGCAAGGTGCGGGCCGCGTCAGCGTACGGGTCCACGCCGGTGGAGCACCTGCGTCGCACCCGCCGCCTCCTGATCGACAGCGACAACCTCCTGGGGCCTCGGCAAGTAGTCGGCGCGGTACGCGACCACATCCAGGTCATCCAGGAACTGCGGCGGGACGCCAAGGGCACCGACCGGCGCGACCTCATGGAGCTGCAGACTCAGTACGGAGAGTTCCTGTCCTGGATCTACCAGGATCTGGGCAACCCGGAAGCGGCGTCGTACTGGCTGGACCGGGCAATGCAGTGGTCGCACACGGTCGGAGACACCGATCTGAGCACGTACGTCATGGCCCGCAAGGCGCAACTGGCCGGTGACACAGCGGATTTGGTCGACGTGGTCGACCTCGCAGAAGCCGCGCAGCGCATGGCACGCCCGCGCAGCCGGCTCGCCGCCGTCGCGCGCACGTATGAGGCGTACGGGCACGCATTGCGCGGCGACGCTGACGAAAGTGAGCGGGCTATCGACGACGTCCGCAACGCGCTCGATAGCGCAGCCGCCGACCCCACTCCGTGGGGCGTGTGGCTGTCCGCCTCGTATGTAGAGATCCACCGCGCTCAGGGCCTGGAGGCCCTCGGCAAGCACGACCAGGCCGCGGATGGGTTCGCCGCCGCGATCCGGATGATGCCGGACGGCTACCACCGCGACCGCGGTGTTTACATGGCGCGGCAGGCCGTGGCTCTGGCCGGCGCCCGGGTTCCGGAGCAGGCCGCTGCGGTCGGTATGAACGCGCTGATGGTCGCAGGAGACACCGGTTCGGGCCGGATCACGAACGAGCTCGCTCGACTCGACAAGGCCCTGATCCCCTGGCAGCGCGTGCCGGAGGTCGAAGAGTTCCGCGCCGCCTTCGACTCCACCCTTGTCCACGAGACAGAAACGGAAGCCTGATCAGATGACCACCCGCCCGTACGTCGTACTGTCCGCCGCCATGTCGGTCGACGGGTACCTGGACGACACCAGCCCGGAGCGGCTGCGCCTGTCCAACGCGGAGGACTTCGACCGCGTCGACCAAGTCCGCGCCGAAAGCGACGCCATACTGATCGGCGCCAACACCATGCGCCGGGACAACCCGCGCCTACTGGTGAACAGCGCTGAACGGCGCGCCAAGCGCGTCGCCGACGGCAAGCCGGAGTACCCGCTGAAGGTCACGGTCACCGCGACCGGGAACCTCACCGCCGATCTCAACTTCTGGCACCACGGCGGCGACAAGCTCGTGATCACAGTGGACAGCGCAGAGGCGAAGGTGCGCAACACGCTGGGTGACCTGGCGGACGTCGTCAGCGTCGGCCCCGAGCTCGACTGGCGCCTCGTTCTCGATGAACTCGGTCGGCGCGGCGTCGGCCAGCTCATGGTCGAGGGCGGCGGCACAATCCACACCCAGCTCATGGCGCAGAACCTCGCCGACGAAGTACACCTTGCTATCGCTCCGCTCCTGGTCGGGCAGCCTGAAGCGGCCCGATTCCTCGGCGCCGCCGACTATCCGGGCGGGTCGACCGCCAGGATGAAGGTGTTGGAGATCCGCGCAATCGACGACGTCGTGTTCGTGCGCTACGCCCCTAAGGAACGCGGCTGATGGGTGGTGACATTCGGCGGTGACATCTGAATGTCACCGCCGAATGTCGCCAGACACCTGGTCAAGTCCCATGCCACGCTGGCCGCGTCCGTGCTGCTGCCCGACCTGTAAGGGGGTGTGAAGTGCCTATGCAGCAGATGGCTTTCCCGTGTGGCGGGCAATTTGCTGCGCGTTTCCCGTCTGGCGGGCTCGGCATTCCGGGCACCTCGGACGCTGCGCAAATTCCTCCGACAGTTCTGTCGGGTCGTGCGGTTAGGCTGTGTGCAGAAGTGATCCATAACGGCGAGAACCCCAGGGACCGTGCCTGGTCCACTGGGGCTTCTCGAACGGGGCTAAGCCTCGTTGGGCGACACACCTGGTTGGGAGGTGCTCGCGGGATGAAGGTTACCCGCACGCGTGGAACTACACGCGCATCTACGCCGTTCTTCCATCGCGATCACGCCATCCGGGCTGTATGCGCGCATGCTGACGCCAGCCTCCGGATTCAGGGGGTTGGGATGACCTAGTGGCCATCGGCCGCGCGCGCCAAGAGAAGTGGACTCGCCATCCCCTTCGGCCTCGCGCGGCCCGTCTACCGCCTGGACTCGCAGCCCAGAGCGGTCCGCTCAGATCCCGGTAGCACCCGGTTCTGAGCCGCGGCTTATCAAGCCGCTCTCTCCAAATCGGCCCCTCATCAGGGCCACCAGCAACACCCGCGGGCCCCGGCCAAGGGGCTTCGCGGTTCGTTCCGAGGCCCGGCCAAGGGCTTTCGGAACACCAGCACCAAGTCGTCAACGGAAGGAGATCCGCCTCTGGCCTTCGTGCTGTCGCCCACTCCTCACGGAGGGGCTCACCTGTCCCGCCACACGAGCCATCGAGATCGGCCCCGGCCAAGGGGCCCCTCTGCGTTGATCCATATGGAAGGTCGGTATCGCCATAGTGCACGAGCGCGAGTCGTCTTGTCAGGTCGACCACGACCAGGCCGCAACCCCGCCGGGGGTGATTTCTGCTGGTTGTGGTGTCCCTCCTGGCGGGATTGTGACGTACATCACACCCCTTGATTGTCACGCGGATGCCGCCGGTTCGGCGTGCCGTTTGACCTCGGGGGTGTTCCTGTGAGCGTGGGAGCGGCGGCGGCCGCCGCGCTGGATCACACCCTGTGGGAGTCCATCGACAACTCCGTCGACGGGGCTCCGGCCGGGCGCTCGCGGCGTTGGCTGCGGTCGGTGCCGACGCAGGCCGGCCCGGTGCCGGAGCGCGGTCCGGCGCCCCCGCTGGCCCTGGGTACGGATGCCCGGGCCCGGCTGAGTGGTGCGGCGCGTGCGCTGCTGGACGCTCCCGGCCTGGATGGCATGTCGGACGCGGTCCGGCTGGCGGTGATCGTGATCGCGTCGCGTACGCCGTCGGAGTCGGGTGTGGTGGAGATCCGTACGCCGGAACTGGGGCGGTGGCTGGGGCTGTCGGCGTCGTACGCCGCCTCGGAAGTGGTGCCGGCGTTGCGCCGGTCGGGCGTCGTCGACATCGAGACGGCGGAGGGCGAGTTCGGCCAGGACATCGGGCTGAAGTGCAAGGTGCTGCCGATGTGGGCCGCGTACGGCGTGGTCGGGCATCCGCTGGCCCTGGAGAAGAAGGAGCTCGCGACGCTGCTGCGACTGATGGAGGCCGTGATGTCGCCGGGCTGGACGCACAAGGACGGCAGGGTGACCCCGGCCGGGCTGCTCGGTTCCCGTACGGGTCGGGCTGCGGCGACGGACCGCCTCGCGCTGCTGCTGCTGGTGCTGGAGGCCCGGGAGAACGGCCGGGTTCGGCAGTGCGGCGGCACGGTGGACAAGAAGCGCGGCCGCGCGGCGGCGACGGTGGCCCGGCTGCTGGGCTGCAAGGTCTCGCGCGGTGAGCGGGTGCTGGCGCGCCTGGAGGACCGGGACGTGGTGGTGCGGGTCCGTGTGGGGACGGTGTCCGGGCTGCATCACCGCACGCGGCTGGTGGTTCCGGCGGTCGCGGCCGCGCACGGCAAGGACGGGATCGCCGAAGCCCGGGAGGACCGTCTGGAGCCTGCCGAGCCCGAGTTTTCAGACCCCGCGCTTGCGGCAGGGGGTAGTGACGCCTCCGAGCTGGAGGAAGACCCGCAGGTCAGCGGTGCGCCCGTGACCGATGAGGCGAATGTGACAGACCCCGCGCTTACGGCAGCCCTTCACACTGATCACCCTCCTGTGGTTACTCCTGTCTCGTCTCTTGCTCTCTCCTGTGGCTGTTCCGGCGAAGGCCGTGGTGGGAACGGTGGTCGGCCGGAGTGCGCGTGCGTGCGCGAGGACCAGGCCGTCGACCGTGAGGTGGCCGGCCGGCCGTTGCTGGATGGCGGCTCGGGTAGCCCGCTGCGCGGGGAACAGCCGAAGGAGTCCCCGTCGTCGATCAGCGAGAACGGCGGCCGCGGGCCGGTGGCCGGCACCATGGTGCAGGCCGGTGACGGTGCGGGTCAGGGCAGGCAGCAACGGGGGAGGGTGCCCCTGCCGCCGGAAAACCTGCGGACGATCTTGGCTCCGGTTGACCTGGTGTGGGCGCGGCTGGACCGTCCGGCCGCGCGCCGCCTGGTGGAGGCCGCGACCCGCAGCGAGCTGACCCGGGTGGAGGGCTTCACCGGCCGGGCCGATGCGCCGCAGGTCCTCGCCGACCGGCTCGCCCGGCGTCTGGCCGACCAGATGCGGCTGTCCGGGCCGATCAAGGACCCGGTGGGCTGGCTGATCGGCCGGGGGCTGCCGCAGCGCCAGGAGTGCGGCGACGCCCGGTGCGACGACCGCATGCTGCTCGACTCCGGCCAGGACTGCCCGCGCTGCGAGGACCGGCAGGTCGACCGCCGTGCCCAGCGCCACGCGGTCGCGGCCGCCGTCGACGCTGCGATGCCCGGAGCCTCCGAGGCGGAGCGCCGGGCGACCACCGAGCAGCAGCTGCACGAGACCGTGACGGCCAGGGCCTGGGCGAAGGCGCGCGAGTGGGAGCAGGTCCGCGCCCGGCAGGCCGCCGCAGCTCAGGCCCGTGCTGAAGCCGCGGCCGCGCGGCCGGCGCCCGACGTCCCGGCCGCGCCGGTGGCCCCGGTCGTGCTGCCCGCGCCCCGCCCGGCCCCCGTTGTTCCCGCTGTGGAGCCGGCCGACGTCGACGGCGGCCAGGAGCTGGTCCTCGAGGAGCTGACCCGTGAGCAGGTCCGCGACTGGCGGGTGCGGGCGATGAAGGACCACCAGGTGGTCTTCGACCACATCGACCAGTACGGCGAGACGTCGGCCCGGCGCCTGTTCAGCAACCAGCTGGTCGACCAGGCGCAGCGTCTGTCCGGCCTCGGGCACCTGAACCTCGGTTACAGCACCTGGGGGCGGGCGTGAGTGGCAGCGTGATGGCGTCCTTTTGTGAGGCTCACAGGGCGTTTTCCCAGGTGGAGGCTTTGCAGTGTGAGCCGGTCGGCTGTGAGCCAAGGCCTGCGGCTGCCGCTCGATGCCGTCCACACCACGCCGGAAAGTCTCTCTGATCGGGTTAAAGAAACGGGTTAAATGTAGGGGGTAAGACTGGTAGTGTTCATGGTGGAGGTACACATCAAATGGCAACCGAGGAAGAGCTGTTCGCGAACATCGACGCCCTGCTGCAGGAGGAGCCGCAGCTCCCGCCCCCGGCGGAGCGCGCCCGGCTCCGCGAGGCCGCCGGCATCACCCAGGCCCGCCTCGCGGTCGCACTGAAGACGTCGACGCAGACCGTCAAGAACTACGAGAACGGCCGCTCCGAGCCGAAGCCGCCGCGCCTGGAGGCCTACCAGCGGCTCCTGAAGGGCTGGGCGGCGAAGTACCCGGCCCATGGAGCTCCCGCCGCTGCCCCGGCGCCCGCCGTCCAGCCGGAGCCGGTTCCGGAGACCTTCACCGGCCCTGCCGAGCCCGAGGCACCCGAGGCGGAGACCGTCGCGCCAGTGAAGGCACCCGCCGCTCCGGCCGCACCGGAGCGCCCCGCCCCCCGCCCGGCGACGTCGTCGCGCCGCCCGGCCGGAAAGAAGGCCGCCAAGCCCGCCGCCGACCCTCGCTTCCCGCACGGCCCCCTCGCCGTATTGGACGGTGACGGCTCCGCGTACGGCGTCGACGGGATCGTGCTCGACTGCCCGGCGACCACGGTGGTGGAGCTGGTGGAGTGGACGCTGCGCGAGTCCGGCCTCGGTGCGCCGAAGCTCAGCCGTCACGGCAAGGATGCCGACCCCCTGATCGTCCTCACGGCGGCCGCCGCCGTGAACCTCGGGCTGCCCGAGCGCCTCGAGGACCGCCGGGGCCTACGTCTGCCCGAGGACCACCCGGTCGTCAAGCAGGTGCTGAAGGCGAAGTGGCAGCTCACCCAGCGCGGTTTCGGCCCGTGGGCCCGGATCTACCGCAAGGCGCAGGGCCGCGAGAGGCAGTGCGTGCAGCTCGCGATTCTGCCGTGGGACGCGCTCGACTCGCGGGCCTGGCCCGGCGTTTCCGAGATGGAGCCGGCCGACGTCGCCCGCGTCCTTGGCGTGTACGCCCAGCGGGTCATCACCCCGCGTGGGTCGACGGCTGTGTCCGGCCTGGAACTGATGACCGCGCTGCGCCCGCCGACGCGGCCGGTGCGCGATGAGGAGACCGGCAACTGGGTGAGCGGCCACAACCCCGGCTCGCTGGGCACGGAGCCGATGGACCCGGCGCCGCCGGAGGGCCAGCCCGAGCACCCCGCGATCTACCACTCCGGCTGGAAGGGCGGCTTCCTGCATGAGGAGGCGTACCAGTGGGTGCGGTCGGTGGACCTGCTGGGCGATGAGGACAACCTGCCGTACGCGGTGGGCCTGGATCTGAACACCGCGTTTCTCGCGGCCGCGGCCCGCCTGGTCGTCGGCCTCAGCGCCCCGGACCACTTCCACGCGCCGAAGTTCAACCCGAAGATCCCCGGCTCGTGGCTGGTCGACCTGAGCCATGTGGAGCTGGACCCGCGTCTGCCCTCGCCGTTCACGCCGACCGGTGAGCGTCCGACGGGCCCGGCCTGGTACCAGACGCACACCGTCGCCTACGCCCAGGAGCTCGGCTACAACGTGGAGCCGATCGAGGCGTACCTGCGCCGCGAGACCGGCGCGTACCTGGACCCGTGGCACGACCGCCTCAAGACCGCGTACGTCGACACCCTCGCCGACCTCGGCGTCACCAAGGACCTCACCGACGCGGAGTTCCTGGCGGCGATGGAGAGGCACAAGGACGTCGACCCGGCGATGGCCGCCGTGCTGTCCGCGATCAAGGCCACCGTCAAGGGCGGCATCGGGAAGCTGTTCGAGAACCCGCAGGGCAAGGGCTACAAGGACGGCGACCCGTGGCCGGCCATGCAGCGCCCCACCTGGCGCCCCGACATCCGCGCCGCCGTCATCTCCAAGGCCCGCGTCAACATGCACCGCAAGATGCTCAACATGGCCAAGCTGACGGGCCTGTACCCGCTGGCGGTCCTCTCCGACTGCGTCGTCTACCCCGCGCCCAGCCCGAGCCCGCTCGACTTCCTGCCCTACGCGGAGTCCGGCAAGCCCATCCCCGGCGCCTTCCGCCTCGGGCCCACCCCGGGCCTGGCGAAGCTGGAGGGCGTCCAGTCGATGCTCTGGGCGGTCGACCTGATGGAGCAGGGCCTCAACCCGGCCCGCCACATCAAGGGCGGCGACGCCGTCCTGGACGACGGGGAGTAGACCGGTGGCCACCGACCTGACCTGCGAAGGGAACTGACATGGCGCGACGGATCCGTCCCACGAACGCGGACCGCGACGACGCGCTGATCGGCGAGGCAGTCGAGCGCGCCAGCTGGGAGATGTTCACGCGCGAGCCGCCCAAGACTCTCCAGGGGCGCGTCAACTTCCTGGTCAAGCAGCTGAAGACGACCAAGGCCGTCGCGGCGGAGCTCGGCATCAGCCAGCGTTCCGTGGAGCGCTACCGCAAGGGTGAGCGCAAGCACCCCCCGAGGGCGATCGCCGACCGGATCGACGCCGCGGTACGCGCCCGCTGGCAGCCGCGCGTGCGGTCCCAGCGACAGAAGCGGGCCGCCGCCACGGGCGGGATCACCGTGGAGACCCGGGCCCGGTTCGGCTACGACGCCCCCAGCGGCACCACCGACGACGGCCGCTTCCGCCGCATCACCGCCCGACTGCCCGCCTCCTACGCCAAGCGGCTGTTCGACGCCCAGCAGGGCCGTAGCACCGAGTCACCGAACGAGGTGATCGCCGAAGGCCTCCAGGAGGTCTACTTCAAGGACAACGGCCACCGCGCCGACCGCCTGGAAGTCGAATTCACCGATATCGACTACATCGAAGTCGATTACTGAAAGGGCCAGAAACGAGAATTGCGAGCATCAATTACCCGTTCCCGAACCCGAAGAACAACGCGGAACGCGAGGCGAACCGAAGGGCCTCAGACGAATACCAGCGACAGGAAGAGGAAGCCGCCGATTTCCTCGACTGGGAGAAGGAGCTGGAGTGGCGCTGACGGACACCGCCGAACAAGTACCGGCCGACGACGACCCCGGCTTCCGCAGCATCGGCTGCCAGATCGTGTGCAGCCCCGAGGTCGCTGACGAGATCGCCCAGCGGCTGCGCGAGGCCGTCGGCGAGATCCTCGACGACTACACCGACTACGGCGTCTTCGACTACGGCGTCGACTGACGCCCACCAGCAAGGGAAGGGATCACCGCATGTCCGTCCCCACCGCCCCGCACCGCGCGTACGGTGGCGATACGACCCGCCAGGAGGTGCCGATGAGTGCACAGCCCGAGGAAGCCCCCGCCCCACCGGCCCCGGCCGCCGCCGCCCAGCTGCTCCAGGAGCTGCGCGCCGACCGCCGCGCCGACACGTGGGTGCCGGCCTTCGAGCGGGACTGGGCGAAGGCCCTGGAGGACTCCCGCCACACCTACAGCCTCACCCCACTGCACGACGTCGTGCGCGCCTGGCAACTGCGCCTCGCCGCGGCCCCGGCCGTCGACGCGTACATGGACTCCGGCCGTGACGAGACCGGCTTCGTGGACCTGGCCGACGTCCTCGGTGCCCGCCCGTGACCGAGCAGCCGTGGGCGGTGCGCCTGTCCCCGCAGGCCGCGAAGACGCTCACCGAACTCCCCACACCCGCGACCGAGATGGTCCGCGACGTCCTGGACATCGCGGTGCGCTCCCCGTGGGGCTGGCCCCAGTGGAACACCGGCGACCCGGACGGCGAGGACGTCCGCGCCGCGTCCATCGGGCAGCTGTCCGTTGTCTACGTGATCAACCGCCTCACCCGGCGCCTGTCTGTCCTGGAGATCGTCTGGATTGGGTAGCCACCCGGTGACAACGCCTCGCCCCTGGCATTGCAGCTGCCAGGGGCGAGGCGTTTCGCATCGTAGCCAGGTCGTATCCACCCGCGTTGCCAGAAGGCCGGTCACCCTTGCCGCTCCGCATACGGCAGATGGACACCTCACCGACGGGCTCCGCATCGGCCACCCGGCGAGCGACGCCCCCTCGCTCAGGTGCAGAACGTGACCAGCGCCACACTGGATTTCTCAGGAGGCGTTCACCCTTTTCCGTCCCGCGATGCCTGTAGTGGGCAGAGTCGGGGCGCTGGGTCCCGGCCGGTCACGAATGGAGTGCTGGTGGGTCCGGAGCTGTTGAACGCGGCGGGCGGTTCAGTGGTGATCGTCCTGCTTGGGCTGGTCTTGCGGCCCCGGAAGAACGGCGTGGGACTGTGGGACGTGCTCCACGAACTGGCCCGTGGCCGGACCGCCAGCGGAATGGAGCGCGAGCGGCGCGCCACCCTCTCGGTGTTGTTGCGCAGGCTGCCGGACCGCCGGGTTCAGGTGGAGGATGTCGTCCACGGACGGCGGACGGTCATCGGCGAAAGCGCTGGTACTTCCAGTCGGACGCGTTGACCCGGGCGGCAGGAGGGGGCAGCCCATGGCCCGTGCAGGCTCATTGAGGGCAGGCGCAGATGATTTCGACCAGTTCTTTCTGCGTTGGGAACCGCAGGTCAGACGCTATTTGCTGTGGCTTGAGGGGGACCACGCGGTCATCGACGATGCGGCCCAGGAGACGATGCTGGCCGCACACACCTACTGGGACTTCGTCAACAACCTGCGGAAGCCGCAGGCATGGCTGTTCAAGGTGGCCGGCCAGCGACTGCAGCGCGTCCAGGCCTCCCGACAGCGGCATGGTCTGAGTACTGACCCCGGCGAACTGCCGCAGCCCGAAGGGCCGGACGACCTAGGGTTGAGGGAGAGGGAGCTGGTCCTCCTCGAGGCGGTGCGCAAACTGCCCGACCGACAACGCACGGCGTCTGCGTCTCGGCCGTGACACCCTGGAAACCCTTCTTGCAGACGTCAGTGGAGGTGAACGATGAGTATCGAGCGCCACCTGCACGGTACGGCCACTGCCGTCTCTGAACTGTGGACAGACGAGAACGACACCCGCGCCCGGCTGGCCGCCCTGCACGAGCGAGCCAGTCGTGAGACGTCGGACCAGGAACAGCCACAAGCTCCTTCCAGGGCACCCCGCGAGCCGTCCGCCGCCGAGCGCGCGAGGCTCGCTTCCCGGCGAACGTCGGAGCGGCCACTGAACGAGGTCACCTTCCTGACGGTGGCCGAAGTCGCCAGCCTCATGAGTGTCTCCAAGATGACGGTCTACCGGCTGGTCAACAGCGGGCATCTACCGGCCATCCGCGTCGGCCGATCCTTCCGTGTGCCCGAACAAGCCGTCTACGAATATCTGCGTGAGAGCTGGCAGGGCGCCAACGTCGACGGCCTGTGACCACCTTCAGCTGCTCCCGGACTACCAGCGACATCAGCAAGCCGCCTGTCACGCTGTGAGGCCTGTGAGCCTCACACCCCATTTCCGCAGGTAGACGCGGTGACCTGTGAGGCTGTGAGACGGAGCTCGCGGCCGCGCTTCCGTACCCCTGGTCCGTCCCGTCGGCGCGGAGGACGATGGAGTCATGGGCGAGCACGACCACGACCAGGACGACGTCGCCGAACCGGCGCGGCCGCCGCTGAGCGTGGACCGCGCCCGGGAGATGACCGCCGGGCTGCGCGAGGCGATGGACGACGTCCGGCGCTCCGTGGCGGTGCTCGCCGCCCGGGTCCGTGACGCACACGCCGCCCGCGTCTGGACACCCCTCGGTCACCCGAGCTGGGAGGCGTACTGCGACGCGGAGTTCGGCATCAGCCGCGCGCAGGCGTACCGGCTCCTGGACGTCGCCCGCGCCCTGGCCGCGATCCACGGCGCCGTCGACGCCGGCACCGAGACGTCTCGCACGCGAGACACCGCCCCGGCCGCCGCGGCCGCGCTCGACTACGGCCTCTCCCAGCGCGCCCTGATCGCCGTCTCCGGCCGCACGGACGTCGTCGCGGAGCTGATCACCCGGCGCCTCGCCGCGCTCGCCCACAGCGGCCTCCAGGCCCTCGATGAGCCGACGGTGCGCGCGGTGGTCCGCCAGGCCGTCCGCGACGTCCGCATCGCCCCGGCTCCGCCGCCCGCCGATCCGCCGGCGGATCCCGTAGTCGCCGCAGGGCGCCAACTCACCGACGACCTCTTCGCCAGCGCATACGCGATCGGTGAGCTGATGCTCGAAGTCGCGCCGGCCTACCTGTCCGACACCGAGGCGGCGAACGGCGTCCTGGCGCTGTTGTGCGAGGAGATCGGCGAGCCCCTCGAGCACGGTCTCGCCGCCCGCCGCTACGCGATGTCCGGGGACCGCCGCGCCCTGCACGGCACCGTCCTCTGACCTCCGCGCCCACTCCTGCCCGGCTGCTGCTGTGAGCCTCACATGCCGTTTTCCCAGGTAGACGCGCTGAGCTATGAGGCTGTGAGCTGTGAGAGGAGGCGTCGGCGAAGGCCTGCGTCGGCTGTACGCCGCTGCTCCTGGTCCCGCTGCTCGTGGTGGTGGGCGGGAGGTTGTTGATCAGTGGTCTGGTGGTGCTGCGCGTGGTCCTGGTGGTCGTTGTTGGATGGCGCCAGGATGCAGCGCAGCATTTACATGGGCCCGCGTAGCACAAGGGTGCTGCACGGGTAGCAGGCGAATCCCGACCGGTTCCGGGCGGTCTCCTGCTGCTCGCCGTGTGACGGCCGGCGCCCGCTGCTCCAGGGGCAGGCAGCGGGACGCGGCCCCCGCCGCGGCGGCTGCATAACATCGCAGATCTGCAATGTGCCGCAGGAGATCCATGCACGGCTGTTGCACACAGTGCCCCGCGCTCCGAGAGGCCGCCGATTGTTCTGCTCTTCCAGAACAACCCGGTTCACCTGGTGCTACCGGCCGCCCGGTGCGCACGGCTGGCACGGCGGTGGAGCGCCTCGCGGTTGTTCTGCTCCCCCAGAACAACCCGGTTTAGCTAGTGCTACCGGCGTGCTCGCGGGCAGGCACGAAGAAGGCGCCGCACCTGGGGTGCGGCGCCTCGGGGTCTTCGTGGGGGCATCAACCCGCTGGAGGGCCCGTCAGGGGCCTCGGTGGGGTGTTCAACCGGTGGGGGCGAGGTTGGCCATCTGCGCGGCAAAGCGGGCACGTCGCTGCTCGGTGAACCGGCCGGGCTCGGCGGCCTTGATCTCCGGCACCGACATGACGGCGGAGGAGACCTTGCCACCGGTCAGTAGCGGGTGCAGCTGGTAGAGGCCGTCCTCGAGGCTCCAGGCGAGTCCGCACTCGCGGAGCTCCTTGAAGCCGCGGTTGACGGTGGGCTTGCTCGCACCCAGTTCGGCGCACATCTCGTTCTGGCTGATCGCGGCTGTACCGGTCTCTGGGTCGCTCAGGTACAGCAGCTGGTCCAGGACGCGGCGGCCGGCGGTGGAGACGTCGACCAGGGCCAGGAGGCGCAAAACGTCACGGGGGATCGCGACGGGTGCCTCTGTGGGAGGGCTAGGGACGTAAGAGCTGCTCACGGAGCCTCACCACTTCCGATCAGGTCGAGACGCTGCAACGAGGATATGCCGCGCGCGGTCATGCGCTCGCCTTGCGCACGGGCCGCCGCTGCCGCAGCGTGACGACCTTCTCCTTGCGGCGGGCGGCCTCAGCGGCCTTCTTCTCCGCCTCGCGCGCCTGGCGCCACTCGGTGGGGTAATCGGAGTGCGGGATGATGCAGGCCGGGCCCTCCGCGCTGTTCCACAGCGCCTGCCACTTCTCCTGCTCGCCGGAGGTGCCGGCCACCGTCAGCCACGGGTTCAACTGGAGGATGCCGCGCTTGGCGGTGCGCACCCAGCCGATGTGCGCGAAGAACTGCGACGCCTCGTTCACGGAGGCCGCCGACAAGTTGCACCGGGCCTGGAGGTCGCGCTGGTTCGTCTTCACGAAGCCGCGGGCAGCGGCCCGGAGTTGGTCGTCGGCGCGGTTGGCGTTCTGCAGCGCCACGAGCTTGCACCAGACCTGGAACCAGCTCCCGGGCATCTTGAGACTGCCGAGCACGTCCATCAGCAACCGGGCGTCCAGCACGTAGCCGCTGCACTCCGCGCTCGCGGCGAACTCGCGGCCCTTGATCTTCTCGACGCCCAGGATCAAGCCGCCCTTGCCGTCCGACCGCGCGACAACGCGCTCGCCGGGGCGGACGATTGGCAGCTGTTCCATCGGCACAGTCCTCCAGAGATGATCAACGTTTCGAGTGGCACGGTAGCACTAGGTAAACCGGCTTGTTCTGGAGGGGCAGAACAAACGGTGCCTCACAGTCACCTGACGGACTGTCAGATCCGGAGGGGCTTTGTTCTGGATCTCCAGAACACTCGGGAGGGGTTTGTTCTGGAGATCCAGAACAAACGGTTTCGCATCACCGCAGCTCAAGGCCGGTTTCGATGCGGAACGCTCTTATGTGTCACTAGACACCGGCGGTCACCTGAACCTCAGCCCCCACGCCGCGCTCTGCGCGGCACAACCATCTGGCGCCGACGGGCGTGTCGCCGTCGACAGCCACCGGATCGAGGGAGGCCAGCCTCCGTGGCTGAGCTCGCTTCGCGTGCGGCACCGCGCACCAGCGCGGGTCGTGGACAGCAGCAGCGGCTCTGAGTCTCGGGTGGTACCGGCCGTGACGTCCAAAAGCACGGAGGCGTGGCCGGCGCTGGTGGGTGGTTCCGCCGCCCGGCCTAGCGGCCGTTCGGCTCCGGTACCTCCGCACACCGAATTCCAGCATTCCCATATCGGAGCTTCCGTTCTATGGCTGAGCAAATCAGAGCCGCGCATTCCGAATTCAGCCAGTACTTATTGGTGTGGGGCGGGGGGTGCTGCGGCCAGGTCCCAAACGCTACACAGCCACGCGCCGCGATGCATCACCATCGCCACGGGTTCGCTCGCCGGGGTGATGCATCGACGAAATCCGCCCCGACACAGCCGGTTGGCGTGTATGCTGGCGGGGTATTGATGAACGTGAACGGCCGGTTTCGAGGTTGGGGGAGGGGTCAGGGTGGAGCGCAGCGGAGCCCGTCACTGCGGTGGGGCCGGCACCCCGTCAGTCCGACGATCCGTCAGTCTCATTGCGGGGGTGGTGGCTGGGATTCCC